>JAEORS010000140.1:0-5614 GCA_016840795.1 Candidatus Thorarchaeota archaeon
ACTCGAGTATTCCTTTGAGGTATGCAAAACGCATCAATCCTGCAAGAATGGCTCCATCTTTCTCGTGTTGGCTGCCCGGAACTGAAACAGCTGCTGGATCACGCGTAATCTCTTCTATGCTCTCAACAGCTAACTCAGCATGCTCAACAGGCACTTGTGTTCTCTCAGCGGGCTTTGGAATCACGTAATCTGGTTCTGCAGAGATGTCCTCGGTTCTCTGACTGGATTCTGTATATTCGAAGAGATCCGAGGTGACTATCCTGTTCACCTCTCTGACTAGCTCCAAGATATCATGCAGAGGATTGGCAGAAGGGTTCACCTGATGTGGAGATGGCTCTTCTTTGGGCCACTTCTTACTTCTGTACCTCTCGTCAAGGCTCATTGTGTTGCCCACACAATTGTGTAGTTCTTCGACATAAGGTCTCCGAAGTCTGGTTTCACACAGCACAACTGGTAGCTCGATATTCGATGGCGAGTTGAACGTTTCTCCAACACAATGCCGTCATGCTTTTATCTCCAGGAACCGTTTCGAGAGAGAGTTGGGTGTTCTCCACATCCCTCTTTACTTGCGGTGAAAATGATGTCATTCATCCAAATACGTGAGGTGCTTGAAGGAAAGCATGAAGGAAAGAGAGTCCATCTGCGCGGATGGGTCCATCGGATTCGGAAGCAGAAGAAGATGGTCTTCGTTATCCTTCGGGATCCTTCGGGTATCGTTCAGACGGTGATAAAGAAGGACGTCGTCAGCGAGGAAGAATACGCTGGCGCTACGAAGATGCTTGTAGAGTCCCTTGTCACTCTGGAGGGTACGGTGGAAGCTGACTCTCGAGCTGAGGGAGGATACGAGGTACAAGTTGATGCTCTCAATGTTCTTCACTTTGCGGAGGAGTTCCCGATTACGGAGCATCAGAGCACTGAGTTTCTGAATGACAATAGGCATCTCTGGATGAGGTCACGCAAGATAACCAATGTGCTGAAGATCAGAGATGAGGTTTTCAGAGCCTCCCGGGAGTACCTACGCCGAGAAGGCTTCTACGAAACGACATCCCCGATGTTCGTGTCTACGATGGGGGAAGAAGGGGCAGAGATGTTTGAAGTTGACTACTTTGGTAGCAAGATGTACATGACCCAGACCTCGCAGATGCATCTTGAACCTCAGCTGTTCGCTATGGAACGTGTCTTCACGCTGGCCCCTTCGTTCAGAGCAGAGAAGTCCCGTACTCGGAAACATGTCACCGAATACTGGCATCTAGAGGCCGAGGAGGCTTGGTGTGACCATGAGTGCAACCTCAAACGTCAAGAGGAACTCATCAGCTACATGTGCAACTCCGTTGCCGAGAATCGACAAGATGAGCTGAAGGAGCTTGGGGTGGACCGGGAACGCTTGCTTGGCGTCAAACCACCTTTTGATAGGATGACATACACTGAGGCCATTGACGTTTGCCAAGCAACAGGCCTGAAGATTGAGTGGGGTGAGGACCTGCGCACAGAGGCCGAGCACGCACTGACGGATGACCGTTATAACTTCCTGTTCGTCGAGTTCTATCCTAAGGAGATCAAGAGCTTCTACATGAAGCACAATGAAGAGGACCCACGTACATACAAGAACGACGACCTTCTAGCTCCTCACGGGTTCGGGGAGATGATAGGTGGAAGTGAAAGGGAGACTGATGCGCAGATTCTCATTGACAACATCATCCGTGCAGGAGATAACCCAAAGAAGTATGAATGGTACATCGATGTTCGCAGATACGGGACTGTACAGCATTCGGGCTTTGGTGTGGGTATTGATCGCCTGATAATGTGGATGCTAGACCTTGAACACATCAGAGACTCTATTCCGTTTCCGAGGACTGTTACCAGAGTCCATCCATAGGCTCACTCGGAAACGGATAGGTCCTCTGCTATGTCAATGCTGAGACCTCGTTGCATCACAACGTACGTGGCGATCACTGAAACCACAAACGAAATGATGATGATTCCCAAGATAAGCTCAAAGGGGACTGCCACACTAACGGGGAGACCTTGCCAAGATACCTGTTCCGAGAGACCCAGATACGTCACTGGTATTCCCAGAACTATGAGGGTCAGCAGGTATCCGACACCGGTGCCAATGCATATTCCTAGAAAAGTCGCAATAGCGACATCAATAGTGACCGATCGGATGATAGAACTCTGTTCGGTCCCCAACGCCCGCAGCAGAGAGAAGTGCTTGCGCATCTTTCTTACCTTGGCAGTCATTACAAGTGTCATGCCAGCGGTGACGTAGATTATCGAGAAGAGTATGTTTAATGAGTATGCGCCATAGATGGATTGTCCCGCCCTTGTATCAAGGATAGCGTCGATGTCTGTGAGCGGCGATCTGATGGAAGCGAAGCTATAGGGGGCCAGGCCGCCAATCTCGTTCATGATTCTGGTGTAGTTCGCGCTCGGTTCGATGTCAACGTAGAGTCTTGTGAGTCTTGTTGAGTTCACAAGCACCTGAAGGTAGGCGAGATTGACCAACACAAACAGATAGTCTTCGGAATACCCTGGCAGATAGGTATTCGCACGGAATGATGCAGCACCATATGTTGATGGGCGATAGCCACCGGGACTGTCAGCCATGACATCAATAATTGTGTGGTTCATGTAGTATTTCGCATCCGGTGCCCGTATTTCAAGAGTGATTTGGTCGTTGTAGAGGGGAATGCTCTGCTGCAAGAAGTTTCTATCATAACCTATTATGGGCATGAATGAAGTTATGACTCCAGTGTAGTTATCGTCGATTTGACCCAAAGATGCAGCGGGTGTGTTGTAGTACGTGAAGTAGGGCATGAAGAAGGCTGATTCTTGGAAATCATTCCCATCTACCCCGTAGAAGGTCACAGATTCGTTTCTTCGATACATTCTGTTTGCCCAGTCCATCCAAAACTGGGCGCGTCCACTGACTCTCAGTATTCCAGTCGCGTGAGTCACACCCTCAAGATTCCTTATCTCGTCAACGAGCTCTGAAGTGACATTCTCAAGTCCAGGCTGTACATCCACAACGATGTCTGCACCTGTCGTGAACTCAAAAAGGGCCTTCATATGGCTATTCCCTGTTGTGGCTGCCAGTGATGAGAAAACACCAGCTGTGAACACCATGGCTATGAACATCACCGCATACGATTCACTTCGTCTAAACACGCTGCCAGTTCGACCCATCAGTTGCAGCCCAACTACGAGCCTCTGGCTGCGAATTTGTCCTAGTATCCTTGACTTAAACGCGGCCGCAGGGCGCGAAAGAAGAAGGGTCAATCCTATAGTGAACACAGCAAGTAGGGTCACAAACGCACCAGCAAAGAGCATGGAGCCCATGACAGACAGACTTGCATCACTCAAGACGGACAGCAGAGGAATCAGGAGCACGCCTGACACCCCCACAACTCCACCGTGTACTAGCGGATTCGCCATTTTCTCCTCCTTGCCAAGAGCCTCTCGCTCCAACACCCCATGTGCCTCTGCAGGAGTCATGAGCAGTGCTTTCACCGCAATGGGGATTCCAACACCGATGCCGAGCATGAAAGAGAATAGGATGAGTCCTACAATTGACTGAGGCCAGAGGACCAGCTCGAATGAGCTCAACTGTGCCAGATCAAAGACCATGAGCTCTCGAATGGTTCCGGAGAGGAGGGCCGCAATTGCACCTGTCAGGACTGCTCCTATACTACCGACAACACCAGTGAAGAGAACGACTCCCAGGATCCAAGAGAATGCCTGGATACCGGATGCGCCCCTTGTCTTGATTGCACCAACATCTCTCCGCCGCTGGTCGGCCAGGAGGTCACTGTTGTACTGTACGAGCATCACCGCCATAACCAGACTGGGGATTGTAAATGCGAGGGCTATGACCCTCATGCTTGTTGCCCAAGTTGAGTACTCATATAGGACATCAATCAGCTCGAATCTCTCTATGGAGGCAAGTGGAAGCGACTTCTGTTCTACTCGATTCTCAATTGTCTTCAGAGTAGCAGCAGATTCCAGCGGGTCTCCTCTGACGAGTCTGTCCGTGTCAAATCTTACCCAAATCCTGTCATGAATGCTGTTATCTCCATCATGCTTCAGACTCCCAAAGCTGTTCCAGAGAGCGTTTCGTGTCGTCACTGCAAAGAGAGAATTGACTTGTTTATACCTAGTTTCTGGCCGACCCCATAGGCCCCTCACTGAGTATCCGACAGAGACCTTCAGCAAGTCTGTATCGAAAGTCCCGGCGATGTTGAAGGTCCGATTCAATCTGGTCCCTACTTCAGGACCAGAAGTGATCGGAACAGAGATTGTGTAGTTGTCCCCTATTTGCAGCTCCTCTGCAAGGAATCTCTCACGCAGTACGTAGCACGTACTGTCGTTTAGGGGCAGGCTGCCAGAGTCAATTCTTACTAGGTCTTGATACTCATCCAGAAACGAGCTCTCTATTCCAAGGCAATTGCTCCTCTGAAGAAACCTGTCTGGTTCGCTGGTGTCATAAACCTGGACTAGTCCTACAGCCTCATAGTTTTCGATTTCTTCTTGCTCTTCAATCAGTTGCAGGAGCTCCGCAAGCGTTGATTCGTTCTGATCATAGAATGCTGCATGAAGATAGACTTCCATATCGATCTGTATTTCCTGGGACATCTCATCCATAACATCGGGCCCTGCGCTGTCAAGATAGAAAAGCACCCCACCGAGTACTCCTGAAGAGAGTGAGAATATCAGGAGCGTTACTAGTACCTCCGGCGCCTGCGATGCAATCCTAGAGAAGAGGAACAATCAGCCGGCCACCTCCAGTAGAGACGTTTCTGTCCAGCGCGCCTCCAAGCCATCCTTCAGCCGAAAGGACTGAACGAGCGAGAAGAGTAGGATTGAGCCAAAGACTGCAACGGAAAGGATGACAGCAACAATCGTGATACTCAGAGTCCAAGAGATGCTTAGATGCACCAGGACTGGGAATGAATATGACCAGAGTCGATACTCGAGAATCGACAGTTCAAGCGAATTTGCCACGAATACTGGACCGAAGAGAAGGAGAACCATGATTCCTAGAATCGCGATTGCAGCCATCTCAACAAAGTGTGTGGCCAGGAGGTCTTTCCATTTGGCACCCATACTCTTCAACAGTGCAATCTCTCTTCTTCTTGTCCTTGCAAGATGTGACTCGTAGACAAGAGTTGCCCCAATTACAGGGGCGACTGACAAGACAACCAAGATAGAGTCAATCGCTCTGTCCATATGGTAGGCAGGCTGTTTGAAGTACTCATCCATTATCTGGTCTATTCCTGCCCAGGAGTAGGCAGTGATTATTGCGTGAGCTATCTGATCTGCACCCCATGTTTCCGATAAGTCTTGAACCATGACTGTGCCATCGGCGTTCTCGACAGTTCTCACACAGTAGTAGTAGGTGGCCGATTCGACGAGGTCAACCTTGGTGGCCATGTAGTCTAGGTTCAAGAGTACGCGTCGTGATCCAAGGCTCGAACTACTTCCGGCAATGGGTATCATTGGAGCTGGAACTGCAGGCAGTATCCCGACCACGTTGAACTCGGCTGAGTCGCCGTCAGTACCAAGAGAGAATGCTCTTAGGGTGTCCCCCACTTCGAGTTCGTATTCTTGCGCTATG
>JAEORS010000141.1:0-5528 GCA_016840795.1 Candidatus Thorarchaeota archaeon
GCGACGGCACTCGTGTTCTGGGCCTAGGTGATATTGGACCTTATGGAGCAGGTCCCGTCATGGAAGGCAAGTCAATCCTGTTCAAGTATCTTGGAGGAGTTGACGCTTGGCCCATATGTGTTGATACAAAGGACGCCGACAAGATCATCGAAGTCGTGAAGCTGATTCAGCCGTCGTTTGGAGGGATTAACCTCGAGGATATCTCAAAGCCCAAGTGCTACAAGGTGCTTGAAGAACTGAGAAACGACAAGGATGTCAAGATTCCAGTGTGGCACGATGATGCTCAAGGAACAGCGACGGTTGTACTAGCTGGTGTGCTTGGAGGTCTGAAGGTCGTAAAGAAGGAGATTGAAAGTATCAAGGTTGCTCTACTAGGTGTAGGTGCTGCAAACACAAGGACTGCATATCTTCTGTTTGCAGCCGGCGTCGACCCCAAGAACACAGTAATGGTCGACAGCAAGGGCGCGATATACGCGGACAGAGAGGACATCCTGGAAGAGAAGGACTACGATTTCTTCAAGTACGACTTGGCACGGAAGACCAACCCCGAGAGAATCACCGGGGACCTTGGAGAAGTCATCGAGGGGATGGATGTACTCATATCGGCTTCGAGGCCGGTTCCTGGGACTGTGAAGAAAGAGTGGGTTTCAAAGATGGCGTCCGACTCGATTGTATACGCTTGTGCCAACCCACTTCCTGAGATATGGCCGTGGGACGCCAAAGAGGCAGGCGCAAGAATAGTTGGGACCGGTCGCAGCGACTTTGACAACCAGATAAACAACTCCCTAGGATTCCCCGGAATCTTCAGAGGCACTCTGGATGTCAGGGCATCTACAATCACGGACGAGATGTGCATTGCTGCAGCTCAGGCCCTAGCTGACCTCGGTGCCAAAGAGGCAAGCGACAAGAAGGTCATCCCAACCATGGACCAATGGGAGCTCTATCCATTGGAGGCGACTGCAGTCGGGATGAAAGCAATTGAACAGGGTATAGCACGCGTACACTGGGAAGAGAAGGATCTATACGAGCGCGCAGAACAAGTCATTCGAGTTGCAAGGGCTTCATCTGAGATACTCTACGAGAAAGGGTACATTCCTAAGGCACCACCGACCTGATTCCAGAGCCGAGCGGCGGGACAACCCGCCGCAATCTCTCTGTTTTTCAATACAAATGCGGAGATATCAACAAGACTATTATCAATGAGTCCAGCGCTGCTGTACCCTTCATAACGGAGAACCAAGGATGTCATACGACAAGTGTGTACGATGCGGCTCATGTGTCAAGTTCTGCCCTCTGTTCGACGCTGTGGGAGAGGAGCAATTCTCCCCCCGGGGGAAGATGTACATGCTCCAGGTTATGGACCAGATAGAAGAAGATGAGGAACTTGCTAAGGAGTTCAGGAGAGTCCTCTTCCAGTGTAGTCTATGTGGGCGTTGCACTGATGTCTGTTCATCTGATGTTGACCTGCTACGTGTGTGGCATGAGCAAAGGGCGAAGGCGATAGAAACGGCACCAGAGGAGTTTGCGCACCTGGACGCTTTGAGAAATGCCCTTGCGAATGTTGCCAACATCTACGGGCTTGACCCTGAAGACAGAGCGATCTACTGGCTTGACGAATTGGAGGAAGAGATACCAGATCTTTCGGACCACCTCTATGAGAAGGGGAAGACTGCAGACACTATGATATTCTTAGGATGTCTGATGTCCTTTAGAGCAAGTCAACTTGACGTGCTTCGCTCTCTGTTCACAACTCTTGAGAAGGAAGGCGTCGACTATCTCATAATGGGTGCTGAGGAATTCTGTTGCGGCCATCCGCTGTATCTGATGGGAGATGAGAAGGGCGCCGAGGAACTCAGGCAGCACAACAAGTCGGTCATCCAAGACTCCCGAGCCAATCAGGTCGTGACTTGTTGTCCGGGGTGCCTGATTCAGTTGAGCCAGCACCACAACCTTGAGGATATCGAGCCATTGCACCATACTCAGTACTTTGATAGACTGTTCGAATCCGCGCCCAAGTATGAACAGAAGGAAGATTTCGCCTATCACGATCCCTGCGAGCTTCATCGGATTCTAGGCATAAAGACTGAGCCAAGGTCACTTCTGAAAAAGCTTGGTGTGGAATATCGAGAGATGGACCTTAGTTGCTGCGGTGGCGGCGGTCTCCTGCGAATGACCGACCCAGACCTGAGCGACAAGATAATCCAGCTTAGAGCAGCAAGAGAAAGGCTTGCGGCCTCCACAGTCATCACTGCATGTCCATCCTGCAGAGAGCAGCTTCTCGGGAATGGGAACAAGACGAAAGACATCGTCGAGCTGCTTTCAGATGCGATAGGAGGTTCAGAGTAGGATGAAGCTCAGGGACATCGCAATGGGTGCAAACGCCAGCATGTACTACCGACTTGACTTCAAGAAGATCAGAGGTGTCTACTATCCGAGAAATGAAACAGAGGTGCTAGATGCGATAGCTTTTGCACGTGAGCACAACTATGACGTGACACCGAAGGGTGGCGGCTCGGGACTGAGTGGTGCATGTACTGGCGGCAACAGACACAGAGTAATGTTGAGCAGCCTCCAGATGGCTGAAATCCTGACCATCTCGAAAGACCAAGGCTACGTTGACGTTCAGCCAGGTGCCACTCCGGATGAAATCAACGCGCTTCTAGAACCGATGGGGATGAAGTTCTATGTGGCTCCAAGTAGTCGTGACATAGCAACGGTCGGTGGGATTCTGAGCACTGATGGTGGAGGAAACGACACTTGGGAGTCAGGGACAATGCGTGACAACACACTCCGGGTCAGGATGTTGACCTATGACGGTAGGCAGCTCATCGTGGACTGGGACGGCGTTAGATCGAACGATCCCGAGCTCGAAGAGAAACTCAACAAGCGAGGCATGACCATTCACGACGTGGCGAGTTCACATGGAACGCTCGGATTCATTACAGAGGTGAGAGTGGCAATCAAACCCTTGAGTACAGAGTCCGTAGCGTCAGCATTGGCTGAATTCGAGGACTATGATGCGCTAGGTCAGGCTATAGTTCAGATGATAGAGCGTAAGAGCCCGATTCGTTACGGCGAAGCAATTGTGATGGCACACCCGGATGTCCGAGAGGATCTGAACCCTCCACTTCTAATTCTAGAGTTTGTGGAGGACTACGAAGAGGAGCTAAAGGAGTTCATCGATATCAGAAAGCTCGACGCCGATGAAGTAGAACGAATGAAGGATGTCCGTATCAAACTGCCAAAACGCAATCCAAAGGAAGGCAATCAGGTTGCACTGTTCGAGGGGTATGGATTTCATGGAGATAGCCTGAGAAACATGCAGAGGAGTCTGGACGAGATTGACAGTCTGCTCATAAGGCGTGACCTGACGCCGTTTGCGAAGTATGGGCATGATCCCAGCAAATGGTATCTGGGAAACAACAGTCCAGCCTATGGTCTGGTGATGCATTCTCGGGAGATACGTCCTGAAGGAAAGAGTGGAGAACAGATTTTCGGAACAGTGCTTGACATCGTTGAGAAGTGTGAGGAGCTCGGAGTCACTCCCAAGCCAGAACACAAGTGGCCCTTCAGCGATAAGGTGAAGAAGTCAAGAATGGAAGAACTTCGAGAGGCCTTAGGAGTGGGCTTCAACACTTTCATTCTAGACAATGACTGCGATGGTGTCCTGAGCTCGATGGTGTGATTCGGCTCTCCGAATACTTTCGGTCATGTCTCTTAGGTGCTTATATGGGGACCCCAAGACCAGACTATGATGAGAATGGTCCGCCAGAATCGAAGCCCGCGTGGCTTGTTTGACCCCTACTACCTCCCTGACAAGTTACTTCATCGTGACAGAGAACTTGGCCTAATTGATGGCATCTATCGTGACAGTTGCCTAGAAGACTATGGAGTGAATTGCCTGGTCCATGGAATCAGCGGATTAGGCAGTACAGTCTTCAGCCGCTACTTTCTCACCAAGCTCACTCCCAAGGCGTTTGATGCTCACACTGTTTACATAGATGCTCGTAGAAAGGACACTCTTGAGGTAGTCGCGGAGTTGAACGACAAAATCCACAGAGAAACGAACACGCCAATCACTATAGCATTCGACCTTGATGTCCTTTGGATGCAGTTCAAACGAACTGCTGCTGCGACGGAGAAGAAGACAGTCTTCGTGATCGATGGTATTGATGAAACCAACGAGGAGATTTACTCCAAACTGGCGCATCTCTCGAAGGAGATTAGGGCGAGTACGATAGGAGTTCTCAACAGCCATGACTACCGAGCCCTGACGAAGGGCTCCGCCACCAAGTTCGCCTACGACTTCGAGATTCCACTTGACACCTACACTCAGAAACAGCTGTATGACATAGTGCGCCATAGAGTTGAGGACACTTTTCCCCTTGGCCTGACGGAAGAGATTGTCAGATACATCACCGACTGCGTTGTAGAGTTCGACGCTGGAAAACCAAGAACCTCCATAGAGGCCCTCAAGGCACTCTGGCCTCTGGCTACGAGCGGCCAGGAGATTACATCTGATGCTGCAAGAGCCGCCACTTCAAGGATTACGAGTGTAATCCAAGACATGGACATAATGGACACAGTCGAGGCCATAAGCATGAATGACTACATCACGCTGCTCGTTCTGGAGAGCTTGGCCCAGCACCTGATGATGTACAAGACAGAAACCTACATCGACAGGCATACACTCAACGAACTGGTGATGATAAAGTGTGAAGAGCAGGGAGTCAGGTTCATTCCTGAAGACATTGAGAGAAGTCTTCAGACTCTCATATTCCAAAGCATCGTGTTTGAATCTGGATACTCAAGGAATCTGCTATACGTGATTACTCCTCCAGAGATACTCTATGATGCATCACTCACTCTGAGGCGTGAACTCTCCAGGAGAAAATGAAATGCGTGTGGGCCGGAGATCCGGCCACACAGGCTTGCTCTACATGGCCTTCTTCTCAGCATAGTCCTTCTTGACCCATTCCTCGAGGCCATCGCCACCTTCCAGATTCCCGGCCTCACCATCGAAGTCATCAGGTTCAAGAACAGCGATCCAACCGGCACCATATGGGTCTTCGTTCAAGAGGCCAGGGTTGTCTTTGAGCCCCTCATTCACCTCGGCAATGGTACCTGAGAGCGGGGACTTCACTGGTCCGGTCCACTTGCCCGATTCGAGAGTGCCTATGCTGCGTCCAGCGGCGATTGCCTTGCCAGCAGGTCTTAATCTCACGAACTTGATCTTCCCTGCGAGATCCATCCCGAACGTCGTAAAGCCAAGGCGAACCTTTCCGTTCTCCTTCTTCACCCAAATCTGGTCATCAGTGTAGTACAAGTCGTCAGGCCAATCGAAACCTTCGTAACTAACCATCTTGTAGTCACCTTAGGAACTGGAAACGGCATGGCTCCTTTTTAAATGTACTACTCTAACCACGGCTTCTGGCTCCAGTCATGCCTTGGCTAGTCCTCGTTTCCGTTGATAACACGTCGGAGGTGTTCCGCCTCTTCGGGTTCAACCTCGACATAGACAGGACCCG
>JAEORS010000017.1:0-19672 GCA_016840795.1 Candidatus Thorarchaeota archaeon
CAAGTCCACGAGTGCATTTGCCCCTGTTCTGGCATTGTGATCTGCCGACGGCCTATCAGAGTGCATCATGACCCGCGTGATCAGCTGTTCCTTGGTGACTTCGGAGTCCTTGGGAATGAACTCTAGGACTGATCTCAATTCTCTACAATCAAGAAGCAATTCTCTTATGGCATCCCTGAATTCCTCGTCCTGTGAATGGTCTACTAATCTCGCGACCCGCCGACCAATAGCAGAAAGACGATACTTCTGTCCCTCCCTCTCAAGGACTCCTATCTGACAGAGAAAGGGGCTCTGCCTGGTGACGGTCTTTCTCTTGTATGAAGCTCTCTCGGCCACTTCCTGTGCGGAAAGGGGTTCTTCGTACGCGCGAGCTCGGTTCCAGGCACTAATGACCTCAAGAAGACCACTCAATGATATCGCATACGGGACCGCCATGCATGCATCTTCTACACTCTCAGTCAATGAGGATGTCCTCCAGTATTCACAGACTATTGGTGATTTGTCTAAATGAAGCATTGTAGGATGTTCATTGGACTCGTCTGACTCTCAGCGGAGGGATAAGAGTGGAGATTATCATTCAATCTCTGGAACATGGACATGAGTGAAATCAATCTGACCAACGACACATCGGAGGTTTGTTGGCTAGGGTGAACGTGAGTGAGTGACTCTAGAAAGGTAGTCATCAGTGTGAAGGTCCCGATTCTCTGGGAGTCCATGTCTGATAGAGATAGAACTAGGCTCAATCGGATAACTGGTCGTGATACACGGGTGATTCGTGCCTTTCTTGGAGTCATCGCACGTCATGAGAAACAACTTCTTGTCGGAAAACGAAGGAGAAGAATCAATGGTGGCAAGTTGGAGAAGCTGACTCTGACTGCTGAGAGGTCCAAGGACAGCAGCAAGAATAGACTATCTGTTCCTCACGACTTCAAGAGGAGATTCCCGAACACCTCTGTGAACGAACTTCAGGAATGCAGACAGGTGGCTGTCGCCATGTGGAACAGCTATCTAGCTCTTGAAGGACAGCAACCGCTGCCAGCTAGAGGCTATCGCTCAAGAAAGCTCCCCCGCTATGTCTTTGGCCGTAGATTCAAGATTCATTACACTCCTGAACAGCCCATCAAGCACTGGCTAGACCTCATGGACTCGCTCGATTCAGCTAGGACTGACTACTGGTTTCATGGTAGACTCTTGATTCCCCTCAGCCCCTCATCATATCATCTCAACAGGATGAAGGAGGGAAGAGTCACAGCTCTCAGGCTATTCAAGGATGCAAGAAAGAGGTGGTGGGCCGTCTTCTCTGTCAGAAATACAGTCCCCGCAATTGATGGAGACGGAAGACCTCCTGCTGTTATGGGAATTGACCTCGGGATAGACAAGGCTGTCTGTTCGGTTGTACTGACCAAGCAACGAGTACGATATGTCAGATACTTCACCCAACCTGAGAAGGTCAAACGAATCAAGAAGTATGATGAGATGGTGGACTCCCTCCAACGGGAGATGAACAACAAGCTCAACAACGGCAAACCAGCAGATGATGTCATCCTACGGCTTCGCGAACTTAGCGGTCGAAGGGTGAAAATTAGCAAGGACCATGACGGCGTACTTGTGAAACAGCTCAGTGACCACATCCTGGAGCTGTCGAAGAAGTACGACCTCTATGTTGCCATTGGCAAACTAACTGGGATCCGTGACCGGGCAGGCAAGAAGAGTGGAAAACGCAAGAGATTCCGTAAGATGATGGCTCGTTGGTCATTCGCCAGAGTGAGCAATGCACTCAAGCACTCGTTGGCTCAGCATGGCTGGAAGGTTTCGGGGAGGGACTCGCGGATCATTCCTGTCCGTGAGTTCTGGACCTCTATGATTTGTCACAAGTGTGGCCATCGCGGAATCAGACCCAAGCAGTCCCTCTTCATTTGTCACACCTGTGGTTATCGTGCCAATGCCGACAAGAACGGCGCTATCAACATTGCTCGGTGCCTCATCATGCTCATTCCTCGCCTACGGGATGAGAACCAAGGACTAGGGAGGTGGCTTCTTCCTCGTGAGAGGGAGCGGTCAACCCTGAAGGCCCGGAGGAGCTCGTGCTCTAAGGGGAAGTCCTCACGGTCCCAGAGGTTGTCAGACTCGAAAGGACCGTCCGTGGCTGAGTGTCGCACGCAGACTTCTCTTGAGGAGTTCGCAGACACTTCCGATCCCGCCATGGTAAGAATCGCGGAAGAACCGTCTGCCGCCATCGACGCCCGAAAGGCGACTGACAGTCTTGGCAAAATGGTGCAGCGGACAGAAGCTCAGTCTGGACTGAGGAACAATGTTCCAATGATGTCCAGCAAAGCCCGTGTCGCGAAGCCGGGGTGGTGTCCGGCGAGAGCTGGCGACAGCAGTCACGGGAAGGGTGGAACGCGGGAGTTGAGGGTCACCGAAGGGGTTCATTCAACCTTGGAAGCGACCTGAGATAGGTCGGTGCATGCATCCAAATACATCAGAAAGCGCAGATACAAGTGAAAGATTATATGCTGCGCTGAATCCAGCCGTTCAGGTCTTCAAACAAGGCGGATGTGTGATGCCTCCTAAGGACATGAACATCATCGTGTTCGGCTGCATGCAGTGCATGTATGCTGCTGCTGATCTTGCAGGAACGATGAAGCTGCAGTACGATATCACATCGCGGATAATCAGAATGCCGTGCACTGCGCGACTGGACATCAATTTCATTCTAAAGGCGCTTCAGGAGGGGGCTGATGGCGTGCTGGTTGTCGGTTGTCACCCAGGGGACTGCGCTTATAGGACAGGGAACATAGGGGCGGAGAGAAGAGTTCGTTTCGCCAGGAAGTTGGTTGGTCAACTCGGCCTGAATGAAGACCGTGTGAAGATGGTGTTTGTCTCTGCAGCTGAGGGTGACAAGTTTGTAGCCGACGTAAACAAGTTCGCTGAGGAGATCAGGAAGATAGGACCAAACCCAATCCGACTGTGATACTTGAATCGGCAAGCCTTTTTGAGTCCATAGTATCCCGTTGTCTCCTACGAGTACTTTGGAGGTCTTGCGGTTTGGACAACACCGACCTTCAGCAATACATAGGGCGTGCAGGAGTATCAGCCGGGATTCTGAACATGAAGGGGCGAGTGCATTCGGTGGCTGCAGCGTCGAGAGAGCTGGGACTGCCACCAGACCACTTCATCAAGACCCTAGTCTTCATAGGGCAAAGGGAGGCGCTGATACTAGCAATCGTCAAGGGAACGGATCGGGTCAGCTCGAAGAGAATCTCTAGTGCACTAGACATTGCTCCTCCTAGGCTGGCAACACCAGGCGAGGCAATAGAACTCACGGGTTATGAGGTCGGCGGGACGCCACCAGTATCCATTCCGAACGCGAAGGTCTTGATTGACCCGAACGTAATGGCCATGGACGAGGTTGTGGGTGGTGGGGGGACTGACCATCACTTACTCAGAATCTCGCCATCCGAGATATTGAGAGTCACAAAAGGTCAAGTCGTGAGAGTAAGGAAGTAGAGGTCGTCCACTTACTAGTAGAGTCAAGCCCAGTCAATCTCCCATCTCTCTTCCATTTGTCGAGTAATCTTGTTTCCAAGGTTTGCGCAGTTCCAAGAAGTAAAAGGTACAGTGAAACAGGTCGTGTGAATCGGCATGACTACTCGCAGGCATACGAATTTGACGCATATAGTACATGCCATAATCCTGTTCGGTGTTCTTCAGTTCTTCTTCCTGACATTCTTAGCTGCTATATTCTACCCGGGAGGATACGACTACTTTGGCTACTACTTCAGCGATCTGGGCGCGATAACGGCGAGAAATGGCGAGGCGAACACAGCCTCTGGCCCACTCTTCCTTCTGGCCCTAACGACAGTTTCAATCACGTGCGTGCCCTTCTGGGTCGCATTACCTAGGTCCTTCGACCAATCAAGAGGTGAGAGAATTCCAAGTGTGATAGGATCAGCAATGGGTCTGGCATGCTCTCCTCTGCTAATTGGAGTTGCTCTGTTTCCCTTGGACACCCAGCTTGAAACTCATTTTGTGTTGGTATTGACCCATTTCTCTCTCTTCTCGATTTCAATTCTCTCCTACTCGATAGCCCTCATACTTGGACGCAGACATCACTACTCATTCTCACTTCTTGGTCTGATTGCACTCTCCATTGGTATTCTTCTGATGGTGAATCCCACAGCCACATACTCAGCTCTTCTGCAGAAGGCAGTAGTGTATGTCTACTTCGCATGGATAGGCGCGCTCACTTACTTAATCAGAACGCCCGCTACATGAGGGGCGGAGAAGAACTAGGAACATTCTTCGTATAGGGCTCCACTCCAGCGGCCACGAAGTTAGCCTAGATGCTGCAAAGAATTAACGTTGAGCCCACCACGGTCTCTCAATCTTCGAATCATTGATACTCTAGCACAACACTATTAACTATTGTTAACACAGCTTCTTGTATGATAGTAGCTCCCATGATAATCTCGTTGAGAGAGGGAATTGAGGCCGCTCTCGTTATAGCTGTGATGCTGTCCTATCTAAGGAGATCTGGGCGACATGACTTGAAGCGATTCGTAGTGTGGGGCGCAATCATAGCCGTAATTGCGAGTGTGGGAGTAGCACTAGCCATGAATCTGATCTGGGGGATTGTCGAGGGCCCCATTCTAGCCACTTTTGAGGGAGTTGTCGTGTTGCTTGCAGCGCTACTCCTTACAACGATGATTCTCTGGATGTGGAATGCCGGGGCGAGCATAACCTCCGAAATCGAGGAATCTGTTGAGAGAAAGAGTCTGAGTCAGAGCGGGGCTGGCATTGCTCTGCTTAGCTTCTCACTGGTAATGAGGGAGGGTGTTGAACTAGTTCTTTTCACTGCAGCGCTGGTCATCCAAGAAGGACTAGGAACCTATATTGGAATGACTCTCGGACTACTTATCGCAATTGGACTGGGAGCTGCAATCTATCAAGGCTCGCTGAGAATCAGTCTGGGGTCCTTGTTCAGATGGACTTCAGTGTTTCTCATTCTGGTAGCTGCTGGAATGGTGGCCTATGGTGTTCACGAACTACAGGAGGCGGGATTACTCCTGATTGGCCCCCTAGAGATGTGGAACATCAATCCGCCGCCGCTTCCAGATGGGACATTTCCCCTTCTACATGAGAACGGTCTGATTGGCGGCCTAGCCAAGGCAATATTCGGATACAATGGCAATCCATCATTCCTCGAGGTAACCGGATACGGGCTCTACCTGCTTGGTGTGCTGGTCTACTATCTGAGGAAGAATCGTGTCAGACCTGTAGGCAACTTGTCAGAGGCAGAGGAAGTAGCGAAATCTGTTTCTGCCTGATCTATGCCAGAGTGGTTTCCAGACTACGACAGAACGATTCTCGATTACATCAATGTGCCCGGAACCAAACCACTATAACCTGATGCACTGGCAAGCTACATGAGAGGGGAAGACAGAAACATGAATACATACACTAAGAAACAGAGGGTGTCAGACAAGATGGCAAAGACACAGAAACAGAGATACACCCTGAAAGACAGAGTGCGTAATACACTCAAGAATAATGAGCTGTGCAGGAAGGCGTTTGACGCGCTTGAGAAGGATGAAGAAGTGCAAGTCCTCCTTGAGGACTCTAACCGCATGGCTATCGATAGAATGGGCTATTCAGATCACGGCCACACGCACTCACTCATAGTCTCAATGAATGGAATCTTGCTCCTTCGAGAACTGAGCAAGGGCCTTCAACCGTCCATAGTCAAAGAAGGAACAGGGACGCTAGAGGATGCCGAAGTGGTGGTCTTACTGGGTTGCTATCTTCACGATGTTGGAATGGTTGTCGCCCGGATCAATCATGACATCTTCACAGTTGCATTGGCAATCCAGATTGTGGACCGAGTTCTCTCCAAGGTCTACCCTGATGACAGACGCAAGCAGGTGCATGTGAGGGGCCACGTTCTCCATGCAATATACTCACATGATATTGCCCCGCCTCCGCTCACCGTTGAGGCCGGAATCGTCGGTATTGCAGACGCCCTTGATATGACAAAGGGTCGTGCCCGCATTCCATTTGAGGCAGGGAGCGTCAACATCCATTCCGCGTCAGCGATGGCAATTAACAGAGTGAAGATCAAGAAGGGCGAGTCGAAGACAGTTCGGATAGAGGTCATCATGAGCAACACATCGGGAATATTCCAGATCCAAGAGCTTCTTGAGAAGAAGATTAGGAGTTCCCCGGAGCTTCTCAGTCATATAGAGCTGTATGCTATAATGCATGGTGAAGAAGAGAAGATTCTTGGCGAAGAGCTCAGGGTACTCTAAGCGTCACCCCAGGCCACGTCGAAATCCGATACTGCTTTCGGAGATTTCTAGCACTATCAGTTCCGGGTTCGTTCACAGCAGCTAATATATATGCGCGAAAATGAGCAAATCAAGTCAATCTCGTGCACAAGCGTGATGGTTACATGAGGCTAGATGACATCGATAAGAGCATCATCTCTATGCTCCAAGAAGATGGAAGACGTTCCTATAGCGAGATTGCTGAGGAAACTCAGAGGACTGAGGTGACTATCCGTCGTAGAGTGAAGCGTCTACTGGATGAGGGATACATCAAACGATTCACAGTGATATTAGATCCGATGAAGATGGGACTCAAGATACGCGCAATCATCCGTGTCAAGACGGTCATGAAGGAGGCCACAGTGATCTCGAATGAAGTCCAGAGTTTCGATGAGGTTGATGAAGCCTACTTCTTGGATGGTGCCTGCGGGATAATGCTCAAGGTGACAGTTGACGACCTTGCGAAGCTGAGGGAATTCCTTGAGATGAAGCTCGGCAAGGTACCCGGTGTCGGCGAGATAGAAACCTGTATCGTACTTGAGGACATCAAGCCCCCATACTAGTTCTGGTGAGATACGGTGCAGATTGCACTGCGCCTACCAAGGGCCGCGCTTGAAGGGTTGCATAACCACGCGGAGGAGGCTCTACCTCTTGAGTCAGTTGCACTCCTTTTTGGGAATGTCAAGGATGTTGAGGTTGTAGTCACCAGGGTGGAGTTGCTAGAGAATGTAGCGGCTTCTACAACATCATTTGCAGTTGATCCTGAGAGAGAGTATCACCTTCTCATGGATGCTGAAGATCGTGGCGAGGAGATGGTGGGCATCTTCCATTCGCATCCTGCTCCTCCCAGGCCATCTTCGCGAGATTTGCGGAACATGCGTCTTAATCCTGTTGTGTGGGCTATTGCGTCAAAGTCCACCGGAAGCTGGGAGACTCGTGCCTTTCTGCTCGAAGGCGAAGACCTCACCAATGTACGAATAGTCTTAACCTAGGTTGTTCGCTTCTTCACCGCCCTTATGGTGCCAGAGGTCTTCTTGGGTTCGAATGAAACACTTGTTCCATCAATCGATGACAGCAGTACTGCTGAAGTAATCAGATTGTCAAGAGACCCTGCGCTGCATTGAAGTATGCCAAGGCCGCTCTTTACATCATACTCGTTTAGGAAGAATCGCGAGTCCGCGACCTCCACCTCACCATAGATAGAGAGCAGACTCATTCGCACCGCCGAGGCAAGTTGTTTTTCATCTACTGGAGGGCCATCCGTATGAAGACGAAAGCGGACGTATCTCTTCCTTCTACTCTTCAACCGGACCCACCTCGCTTTACAATCTCTACGCCCGGCTCCAAGAAGTCTGGACTGAGTCGTTTCTTGTTCCTCTCAAGTATCCTGTTAGGGTTCTCATAGACCGCTTTCTCTGAGCCGTGCCAGTCGAGTCCAAGCAAAAGGCCAACGTGACAGAGTGCCCTTGGCGATCTCATGGTGATTGGAGTGCCCGCGCCACTAGAGAGTACTATCGGCATGCCCGCGTCAAGGGCTGTATGAGTGGTCTCTCTAAGCACCTTGACCACCTTCGACCTTGTCAAGCCTGAGACTCCTAGGAGGGGGGCTATCGAAACCTCTAGAGCTGTGTCTGATAACGCCGCTAGTCTAGCAGTACTCTTTCTCAGACCTACTCCTCTGAGCATTTCAGGGATAGATAATAGATCCACTCTGCTGTCCTTGGCCGCCCAGTTGGCCACCCTCGATTCTCCCAGAGGCACGGAGACGACCGCATAATTGGAGCGGGCTCTCTCTACTGCGCGAGTTACGGCCCTGATTCCCTTTTCGTTCACATCAATCCGACTAAGTAGGCTCATTCCATTCTCTAGTTTCTCAATAGGGTCGCTCATTGACAGAGGCGAGGCAAATCCCGCAAATCCCAGCTTGGCCGCCATCTCTACAAATGCGCCAAGGGCATCGCTCTCTGGGATTCTCACATTCATGTCAATCGGCATTAGATTTGACCTCTATCCAGCTGGAAGCGTTCGACCAAGAAAGTCTCCACATCCAAGAGCTTGCATCGCGGAAACTGCTTCAGATGTATCTTGACGCTGATGACATCTGGATCCTTGCCCAGCTGCATTCTACCTAAGAAGGACTCTTGCTTATCAATTCTAAGAAACAAGATGCATTGGTCATCCAGTCTAAGGGGAAGCGATCTTATGATCTCTAGTTTCTCATACTCAGAGAGCGTTTCGGCAATGAAACTCAGCGTACTATCACAGGCTGCTCTGTCCTGCAATACCACCGAGAGAACAACAATTCGAGTCTGTCTATGGCCTTCAGTCGTTTCAATGGAGATTTCCACTGACTCCTGAGCACTCTCTGGAAATAGATTCAACACCGCGGTCTGTACTCTATCGACGACTTCAGTAGCTCTAGAGTGAGCGCGGGCCTCTATCCTGTCGACGAACAAGGTTCTCTGGTCCTCCCTCCGGGAGTCCGTGGGCTACTTTCCGAGATTACCCTTAGCTCCGAGAGAAGGCCTGATCTTCTCGGCACCAGTGCCCTTCTTTCTCAGGCCCCTGCTTCTCTTGCCTGCAGAAGTGAGCCCTCTGTTCACCCTACCTTTCTGAACAGGATCGCATATCCAGTTGATGTTCGGGTCATTGTATATCACAGGGTGACTGGGATCTACCATAATGACCTCGTGCCAGACCCATTTGTGGTCGGATCCAACCCAGTAGGAGTTGAGGACTCGGAGATTGGGATACTTTGTAGCAGCACGCTCTTCTGCAATCCAACGACGGGACTTCTGAGGTGTGTACCGAGTTACACCCAGACTCCTTGGCTTTCTTCCCATTCGAGGTCTTGGTTTCTCACGTGTTCCTCTTCCAGTCTTGATTCTGACTACGACGTATCCCTGCTTTGCCTTGTAGCCGAGATTTCGTGCCCGTCCTAATCTGGTAGGTTTCTCCAGCCGCACTATTGTGCCTTGCTTTCTCCAGACTATCAGTCGACTTCTGACAAGGTCAGAACGTTCCTGCTGTTCCTTAATCCAGCTGTCATTCATGTACTTGTACGCCGTTGGCATACTACCATCCTCTGTTGTGATCTATTCGCTTTGTTTGTGGTTCAGCCCTCTGGGGCCACATCCCTGCGGACGTATCCGCCTAAACAAAGGAAATGGTGGCCTAAAGCCACCCACACCCATCCTCGTCTACTTAAAGGCTTAGCGATTGGTTTAACCTCTCACTCTTGCCTGCTACTTGAACTCTCCAATGACCTTCTCTGCAGTCAATTCACCCACTCTTACCTGCGCCTCCGAGGTAGACGATGAAAGGTGAGGAGTTGCCACTACCTTGGGGTGCTTGACGAGTTCCCACTCAACAGGTGGTTCCTCCTCGAACACATCAAGACCCGCGCCAGCTATCTTATTCTCATCCAGGGCTTTGAGCAGTGCCTTCTCATCCACGACTCCTCCCCGCGCCGTGTTGATCAGAAAGGCTGACTCCTTCATCAAGTCCAGCTCACGCTCTCCAATCATCCCCCTCGTCTGGGGAACCAACGGAACATGCAACGAAACGTAGTCTGAGCGCTTGAGCAGGTCCTCAAGGTCCGTGCGTTCTGCTCCAATGTCGTTGCAGATCTCTTCTATGTCTATAACATCGTGTGCTAGTACCTTCATGTCCAGCGCTATGGCCCTTTTGGCCACTTCGTACCCAATTCGGCCGAAACCGACGACTCCAAGAGTCTTTTGCCATAGCTCAGACCCACTGAGCTTCTTCTTATCCCATCTCTCATCCTTCATGGAACTATCTGCAGCCGCCACTCTTCTGGCCAGAGAGAACATTAGCGCCAATACCATCTCTGCCACAGAGGCCGTCGGCGCCTCAGGCGTATTGAGAACCTTGACTCCCTTCTCCCTTGCCGCATCAAGATCAACGTTGTCAAGTCCGACACCTGCCCTGACAACCAGTTTCAGACTGTCTGCTGCTGCAATGACCTCTTTGGTCACCTTTGTCGCACTTCTGACAACGACACAGTCGAAACCCTTGATCTGCTCCTCAATAGAGCCATCTGTTTCCTTGTTCCTGATTACTACTTCGAGTCCTGCGTCCCTTATCTTGGCCACAGCAGACTCCTCAAGTGGATCCGCGATGAGTACTCTTGCCATTCTCTAGAACCATCCGAACTTAGTGAGCTTGGCCCGTTGGAGCTTTGTCTTAAATCTGGCGCCCACGACATTTTCTTAAGCGGGAGGTCTCTTGGCGAGTAACATGAAGCGAGAAATCAGACCGACCACCGCTGTTGTGCCGTGTCCTGTGGTTCTCCTTAGCGTTGCAGGGCCTGAAAGACCCAACATAATCACACTCTCTTGGGTTGCTAACGTGTGTAGTGACCCAGCTACTGTAGTAGTCGGTGTAAGACCTCAGAGACACAGCTACAAGCTGATGAGAGATACAGGGGACTTTGTACTCAACGTTCCAACCACGGAACTACTGGAGGCAACACAATTCTCAGGCACTAAGTCTGGACGTGACTTCGACAAATTCGCGGAGTGCGGTCTTACACAAACACCAGCTACGAAGGTCAAGTCTCCGATGATAAAGGAATGTCCAATCAACTTAGAGTGTAAGATAGTGAAGGTGGATCCTCTGGGAGTACATGACCTCTTTACCGCAGAGGTTGTGGCTGTCCACATTGATGAGGCCGTGCTAAATGAGAAAGGCAGACTCGACGCGTCGAAGACGAAACTATTTACCTATCTCTCCCTGACTGGACAGTATTGGTCCCTTGGAGAACAGTTGGGCTAGTCACTACCTCATACTGCATTCTCCTTGAGATTGATACTCTCCGACTCCTCCTCATCGTAGGACCTTGGTGTCTGAATCTGTCGCAATGAATCTTCGCCATGTGACTCTAACACAATCCATGCGCCGCCTGGAATGTGTTTCTCCTTGAGGAAGACATCAAAGGTAATTCCAGGAAACTCGACAATGATTGGATCATGGCCGAGTAGGTTGAACAGTCCACAGGCCTCTTGAGCTCTATTCAGAGTGTCAAGGCGTGCTAGTATAGGTATCCATCCATCGGATGCCCCTGACCATTTTAGTATGGGCCACGAGTTTGGAGGCGGCCATTTCCCCTTCATCACTGTGGCATACTCGCCTGTTCCAAGTTCATAGATCGTGGGAGCTTTGCCGAATCGAGCAAGCCCTCTCCCATGTGATTTGGCATCATCAAGAGTTAGGAATATCTCCATTTGGTCTGTCACCACCTGTGATTCCATATCTTCTTGGGACATCCGCTGCTCAGAATTTACCTACTCGTTGTGATGCCACGTGCCGACCTCGAACCGTGAAGAATGAGTTAGAATCTGTCATGCCCGAGGTCCTTCCTCTACGACCTTATATTCCCTGAAGAGGACTACAGGTCTTGCAATACTATGGAATCTCTACTTGGTTCCCTTGGCACTAACAATCTTGATGACATCACAGTCCTTGAGAACATGTTTGTCGCCGATTCTCATGTTTGTGCGGGCATCAATTGCATGAATAAAGGACTCCATCAGGTCTGTGTGGATATGCCCTGCGAACTCCTTTGCCGTGGTGCCTTCAGGTACCAAGAACACATCAGGAAGCACATTGCCATCACCATCTGACAACGAGCCCACGTCATGAACTGGATAGACTGCAATCATCTTTAGAAAATCGAAAACCGCCTTGTTCAGGATGTTCTGTATCCCAGTACCTCCAAACTTCTTGAGTATCTCAGATCGTAGTTTGTCAAGTTGTGCCAACTCACCTGCACTCAGAGCGTCCGGCTTGAGCACTTCAAAGTCATCATCCCCCGGGATGTAACTGACGACTCCCTTACTCTCAAGGTCCTTCAGCACCTTCTCTGCGAGAGCACTAACAGCCACTATCAAGTAGTCCGGAAATGTCTCCTGCAATCTCTTGAAGTTCTCCTCCGCACTAGGTCTGTCTATCTTATTGGCGGCAATTATGATGGGCTTAGCAGTATGCCAAATGAGAGAAGCAAATCCCTTGATCTCATCATCACTCCACTGGTCCGCGGATTCAGCCTTCAACCCGGAGTCGCGGATGGCCCTCAGTATGTGTTTCCTCTGAATCTTCAACCCAGAGAGCTTCTCAAGGAGTATCTCATCGAGCTTGACGCCTTCGGCTCTTATCCTTCCTGTCAGTCTTCTCCAATCCTTTTGGATTATCCCAAGTAACCACTGGGTAATCTCGTCTTCGAGGAACTTCACATCTTCTATTGGATCGTAGGCTCCCGCAGAGACTTCCTGACCCTCCGCATCCAAGGCACCACTGGCATCTACAATATGAATCAGCACATCAGCCTGTCTTAAGTCGTCTAGGAACTTGTTACCCATTCCTCGTCCTTCATGTGCCCCAGGCACAAGGCCTGCGACATCAATCAGTTTGATAGGTATCAGCCTCACGCGATTCACACAGAGTGAGTTCTGCGGATTGTCCTCTACGTCAAAGTCTTTGCACGCGCAAGGAGTTCTCACATGAGTCACTCCCACATTGGCCTCAATCGTTGTGAACGGATAGCTTCCTACCTTGAAGTCCGTCATACAGGCCGCATTAGTGAACGAGGTCTTACCGCATGACGGCTTTCCTACTATGCCCACGCTGAATCCCATCTTAGACTTCACCTGACCAACAGGATTATGCGCACTCCGGATTAAACTGTTCAGGTTTTGGTCAGACCGTGATACTTTTATGAATCAGGATTCATAATATTGATGGAAATAAATACTCATTGGAAGTGAATGCATGACAAAGATATGTGTGACTTCTCAAGGCGATAGCCTGGATGCAGCTGTCGATCCTCGCTTTGGCCGATGTGCCTACTTCATCATTGTTGACCCAGAATCAATGCAGTTCAGCGCAGTTCCAAATGGCGCTGCTGGGGCAACCGGTGGGGCAGGAATCCAAGCCGCTCAGATAGTCGCCTCTGAAGGGGTCAATGCTGTGATAACCGGCAGTGTGGGACCAAACGCTTACGCCGCATTGCAGAATGCTGGAGTTGCAATCCTAAGTACGACTCAGGGGACCATAAGAGATGCCATTGAATTGTACAAGAGTGACTCACTTGGCTCAGTGTCGACGCCGGGCCCTTCACATGTGGGACTGGGAGCCGGCTTGGGCCGAGGCGGCGGTCGAGGCGGTGGTCGAGGTGGCGGTGGTAGAGGTTGGGGCGGCCGTAGAGGAGGATACTGAAATGAAACGAAGAATACTGATCCCGACTGATGATTCAAATGGGCTCTACATTGCAAGTCATTTCGGGCGAGCCCCGTATTTTGCAGCCGTTGACATTGATGAAACTGGTGCGGTGGTAGAGAAGACGGTTCATCCTAACATCGGAGAACACTCTGGCGGCAGAGGCCACGCGCACGACAACGTGATGCGCCTGCAACCCAGTGTAATCATAGTGCACGGAATGGGACCTCGAGGCCTCATGAGCTTCGAGAGGCAGGACGTCGCAGTTCTCAGGGCAAATAGCAGCGTTGTTGATGAACTAGTGGCCGCATACACACGAAATGAGCTGGAAGAGCTAACAGAAGGTTGTTCCGACGCACATCATAAGTAGCAGACTAAGATTCTCGGGCAGGGACTTCTATTGATAATCACAGTTGCGTCTGGAAAGGGCGGCACTGGAAAGACTACTGTTGCAGTCAACATGGCATTGTCAATAGGAGGAACTAGTATCCTCGACTGTGACGTCGAGGAGCCTAATGTCCATACTCTCATACATCCTGAAACAACAACAGTCAGTCCTGTATCTGTACCTACACCCTCTGTAGACCTTGGGAAATGTACACTCTGCAACGCATGTGCAGACTTCTGTGAGTTCAATGCAATATTCGTCGGAAAGACCGTTCTTGTCTATGAGGAGATGTGTCACTCATGCGGTGGTTGCTCGATGGTCTGTCCCGAGGGAGCGATCACTGAGACCACGCGGGACGTTGGTCTGATTCACAAGTCAAATGTAGATGGGATTCGCCTTGTCTACGGTGAGCTGAATGTTGGTGAGCCAATTGCCACCCATCTTATCAAGGCTGTAAAACAGGAGATTGATGAGAACGGTATCAATATCCTTGATGCACCACCGGGTACTGCCTGTCCGGTGATAGAAACGATGCAGGAGAGCGATTTTCTTGTGTTGGTGACCGAGCCCACTCCCTTTGGTCTTAATGACCTGGCCATCACTGTGGACGTTGTAAAGGAGTTGGGGATTCCATGTGGAGTGGTCATAAACAGAGCCGGAATCGGGGACGACAAGGTTAGAGAGTACTGTAAGAAGTGGGCGATTCCAATACTACTCGAGATTCCATTCTCCCGGAAGATTGCAGAGCTGTACTCCATAGGAGTGCCCTTTGTCAAGGAGATGCCAGAATGGAGAGCTGGATTCAGACGCCTTTTCGAAGACATAAGGGAAGTTGTGAAGAATGATTAGTGAGGTAGCGGTCATAAGTGGAAAGGGCGGTACCGGCAAGACCACAATATCTGCCGCTTTCGCTGCAATATCTGGCAACCTTGTGATTTCCGACTGTGACGTAGACGCTCCTGACCTACACATTCTGCTGCAGCCCAAGACGCAGAAGACTCTGAATTTCCAGGGCACCAAGATTGCATCCATTGATCAAGATAGATGTACAGAGTGTGGTCTATGTGCAGAGAAGTGCCGTTTTGATGCAGCACGGCCACCAGAGATCGACCAGATAATGTGTGAAGGGTGCGGAGTGTGCGCATTCGTCTGTCCTGAGAAGGCGATAGAGATGATTGACCGTGTCTCAGGATACCTATACGAGTCTGAAACCCGCTTCGGCCCAATGTCGCATGCGCGCCTGCTGCCTGGGGAGGGCAATTCAGGAAAGCTTGTGACTGAGGTCCGCAAGCAGAGTCAGAAGATGGCAGGTGCCAATGGCAAGGACCTCATTCTCATCGATGGTTCTCCAGGCATCGGCTGTCCTGTGATTGCAACAGTCACTGGTATCCAACTTGGAGTAGTAGTGACAGAGCCTACAATGTCTGGATTTCATGATATGAAGAGAGTCCTCGAACTACTACATCGGTTCCGAGTCAAGACCATGGTGATAATCAACAAGTTTGACTTGAATGTGGAGAACACCGAACTGATTGAGCAGTATTGTGAAGAGAATGACGTGGAACTACTGGGAAGAATACCATTTGATTCTGTGACTACAAAATCAATGGTGGCCGCCAAGACGCTCCCCGAGTTCGTCCCAGATCACGAGTTGACGGCAAGTCTGAGAGAGATGTGGAGCAGAGTGACCACAGCTGTGTCTGACTGAAGGTAGGCGTGGGGAGCTAGTGGCCCCCAACTTCCTATCTACTCTTCAAGCTGACTGAGTTTCTTCTCGATTCTCTCGAGTGTTTCCTGCAGTGCCTTCAGCTGACTCTCAAGGATGGCTCTCTGATTCTCCAAGACTTGACGATTGTCAGTGAGAGGTACTTGCGGCCCTACAAATGGCGGTATAGTCTGCTGTCCAGTGACAGGTGGTAAGTCTACACCTCTCCAATAGCCGAGAGTCCAGCAAGAACCGGGGCCATAAAGCCACCCTGGCCTCTGCCAGGGCGGAAGGTTCCGAAACGGTCCATTTCCCGGCCACAGTCCACGACCTCTGCCGCCTCCGCGACCATATCCATATGACAGTGTTGTTCACCTCTATAGTCAATTTTTGTGCATACGCACAACATGATTTATGTGCATAAGAACGAATATAAGGATAGTGGCTGATGCAGGTGTCAGTCAGAGTCACCAGCTCCTGTGCTGACTTGAGGGTGAAACAACATGCAGAGAAGACGAAGAGGCGGCCGTGGTCGTTTTCCAATCCAACCTAGAATTGGCGCGCGACCAAAGGCGAATGCAATGAACCCCGAACCTCTTGTGGCGGATGTCCCAGTCTACTTGGATCTTGCTGAGATTGAGGTGCTGAGACTCGTTGATCTGGAGGGCATGTATCAAGAGGAGGCTGGGGATATGATGGGTTTCTCAAGAGGAACCGTCTGGCGGCTTCTTCAAGGTGCAAGAGAGAAGTTGGTCCGTGCAATCTTTGAGGGTCGTCCTCTGGTCCTTACGGAGTCAGAGGAGGAGAAGACCTGACTCAAACGAACTGAGAACATCGCGGCAGTCTGGGGAAGCTCTCCTCTTGACCGTTTGTTAAGCGTCAGGATTTCGACGTCTTACTTCTGACTATTGTGTTTCGGTTGTTGCAGCATCACGAGTGATACACGCTTTGAAATGGCTCAAGGTTGCTACCAGTGTAGGCTACAGCGTGCTGCATAATGCAATCCTTCCTTATATGCGGATTCAACTACTGCCTACTCGGAGAGCGAAACTATGGACTCAGTGCCCCCTCAAATCGGGATTGCGAACGACTACGTTCTGATTAGAAGACCGGCCTTTCCCCGTTGGTGGGATCCTATAGCAAGGCCTCATGTTGCCATCCTCGTGAGGGACCCCGTAAGCGGAGATGACACTCGATACTACATCTCTCAGAAGGGAAAGTCTAGTCAGACCCGCAGGGAGCTTCTTGACGTAGCAGACATAGATGGTCTCCCCCAGGGCACTTTGCTTGAAGTTCGATACAATGCAACAAGGGCGAATCTATACAGGCTTGAGAAGGTAGATGAAACTCCTTGTTGGAGATGGATTGGCAGATGCAGGGAGCTGATGGACTTCAACTATCCCTCCGAGATCAAGTGGAACGGTCTGTTGGAGGGCTCCGAGTACCAGATTAGCGAACCTCTCGCCGCTGAGATGTCGACGAACTGAGCATCGGTTAGAATAGAACAGAGAGACAGGTCAGAGCTCCTTCACATTTTTCAAACTCACTCATTCTCAAAGGCCTGACATCAAATCCCAGTTCGGAAACCATCTCCTGAGTCTGTGGGTGTCCTTCAGAGATGAGCACGGTCTCACCAATGGCTAGGGCATTAGCCGCATAGCGCTCCTCAAATGGAACCACCACCTTGACGAAGTCTTGGAGTACTTCGTGGTCTGAGAAAGATTCTGTGACAAGAATCACTTCCCTTCCAATGTAGGTCACATGACTCTTGAGGTGGATGATTGATTTGTCTTCCAAAATGTCTGATTCCACATCGAGCCAGGCTGTCATTTGACTGACGCCATCTCTGTTTGTGCGCTTGGTTATTCCACTGATCAACCGATCTCGGAGATGTATGACGTCTCCTCCCTCAATAGTCGCCGGCTGAGTTGCTGTCTTTACACTCTTGTACTGCTTGAGCGTTTCCAGAACATCCTCTTCTTCTCCGCGTCGGCTCTCCTTTGCCAATCGTGTGATGAACGCTCTACCACCTCTGACCACCGCAGTGTCTTCAACGAAACAGGAGTCCGGATGTGCCTCGTCTTTTGGGAGAATAATCACCTCAATTCCGAGCTCTGACAGAACGTTGCAGTAGGCTGAGTGCTGTCTTCTTGCGAAACGAAGGTCTAGCGAGTGGCGTTCAGGGTGCGATGAAATGCAATTGCTGAAAGTCCTAGGAGGACGCCGGACCAATGCGTGTTCAAACATTCTGAGAAGGCTGCTTCGCCGGCTGCTTATTACTCTCTCTCGGATGAATCAATACCGACTAGCTTATGAGAACCTGTTCCTTTGCACCGCATTGCGTGATACGAGGTCAAGAGAATGTACGAGCGCTTCGAGCCATCTGACCGAGTCTTCGTAGACCGAGAGGAGTATCTCGACTGGATGGCTGAGGCACTTGAGCGTTCCAAGGAGCGGAGTGTTGTTCTACATCTGCGTGGGATTGGGGGGATAGGGAAGAGCTCACTTCTGGACTACTGGAAGAGCACAATCGATGATACCATCCGCCTAGACTGTGACCAGTACACTGGGTTCTATGACCGTCTGAACATCATAGCCAAGGGCGCGGTTCTTCTCAGAGTGAATCTGCGAAGATTCGACGTTCTCTGGCAGATTAGGCAGCGGTTCGTCGAGGGAGTAGAGCCGGTCAGAGAAAAGGGCCGAGAATGGGCGAAAGAGGTCGTGATGGCCATACCGTTCATCGGTTCTCTGGCAAGTATCGGCAGTGCAATTGGTGCTATCGGAGCAAAGGTCAGCCCGAAAATCAAAGGAAGATACGGCGAGCTGGGAGACTGGCTACAGACCCGACTTGGCAAGGACTATATGCAGCGTCTGCTGGAAATACTCTGGAAAGAACCAAGGCATGCGGAGTTCTTGTATCTTGACGCTCTGCTGGAAGACTTGAACAACCGGAAAGACTCTGAAAGGCCCATTCTGTTTCTACTAGATCAATTCGAAGATGTTGATAATGAGAGATGCCGCTGGCGCTATGGTGGTAGAGAAATCACCGAGGCCGAGCTCTGGTATGTGTTCGTGAGTTCTCTATCGAACTGCGTTGGGGTCATGGCAAGTCGACAGGTCCTGCCCAGTAAGACAAGTGAGGAGCTTGAAATCGAGGAATCCGAGCTCACAGAGCTTGACAGAGAGAGCTGTATAGAGCTCCTTGAGAAGCGTCGAATTGAGAATCCTGAGCTTCAGGACAGGATTGTTAGTGTGAGCGGTGGGAACCCCTTTGTCATAGGTGCGATATGTGACCTTGCAGACTCTGGTGGTCTATCACTCAACGATGTAGAAGATCTGCGTGCGGATACGCTAGAGGCCGTTCGACTCAGGACTTGGAGAAGACTATTCAGCGAAACCCAAGACCTTCTACGGCTAGTAGAGAAGGCAGGTCTTGTCCCATTCTTCAATCGGCGCATAATGACTGTGGTCGCACCAGATATGATAACGGACCAGTGGGACAGATTGGTTCACCTTAGCTTTGTCAGGGACAGGGGGGACGGGACTTGGGTAGTGCACGACTTGGGGAGAGAACTGATTGCGGCCGAACTCGGTCAACGACTTGAACACGCGACAGATGAGGTTGCCAGACTTCTCGAAGAATCATCAACTAAGGAGTCTGACTCCACTCTTCTCGGACTGGCCGTTTCCGTTCGTGCACTTGCATCTGAGAGGGAAGCCGAAGCCAGAGCTGGGTCGCTTGTCTTTGATATGATATGGGATTACGCCTATTCCGATGCTCTCGCGTTTCTAGATGCAGTTTCAATTGACACAAGGGAGGGCCAAGCTATTGTGCGTGGGTTAAGAGGGGGCGTTCTGACTTGGCTTAATAGAGTGGCAGACGGAGAAGATGCACTTCTGAGTGCCATTGAAGCATTCCGAGAGTTCGGGAAGGAGATCTCAGACGAACTCGCGTTGTATAGGGCACGCACGCTTTGGTACTTTGGCATCCTGCTCTATAAGACTGAAAGGATCTCG
>JAEORS010000142.1:0-5477 GCA_016840795.1 Candidatus Thorarchaeota archaeon
AGGGTTCCGTCGGGCGGACATTGTACTGGTGTTCGTTCTTGTCTTGCTAGGGGCTTCCCTTTTCGTAGTGTTTCCAATCATATTCGAGGCGATGCTGTTATGACTTGTGCACTTGACGTAAATCACATCTACTTCAGCTATGACCACTTCTCGTTGGTGGACATCGATTTTGAGCTCCATCAAGGTGAGCAGAAAGCCTTGGTAGGTCTCAACGGGTCAGGAAAGACGACTCTGTTCAAGCTGATGCTAGGTCTGATTGAACCGCAATCCGGTGAGATACATGTCTTTGAGAGAAAGGTCGTCCGAGAGAATCTTTGGGCCGTAAGGCAGGATGTGGGTTTCCTATTTCAGAACCCAGACGACCAGCTTTTTGCCCCATCTGTTTGGGAAGATGTGGCCTTTGGCCCTCGGAATCAAGGTCTATCAGAGGGCAAGATTGCCGAAAGGGTAAGTTGGGCCCTCGAGGTCGTGGGGATGTCTGACTTTGCCAATAGATCCGTCAATCAGATGAGCCACGGACAGGCCAAGAGAGTCGCTCTTGCAGGAATCATTGCCATGCGTCCGAGGATTCTGTTTCTGGATGAGCCTTTCACAGGAATCGACTTTCCGATGGTCAGAGGTATTGTCAACATCATTGAGGAATTGCGGGGCGAAGGAATCAGTGTTCTCTACACCACCCACAATCGGTTCTTCTTGGAGAACTGGGCAGACTCTGTACTTGTACTGAAGCAGGGCAAGGCGATATTCGATGGTCCTGTGGAAGAGGCTCTCACCAAGCAAGAAGTGATTGATCAGATTGGTGATTGGAGTAGACTCAGAAACGACATGATTGTATCTCGCGAGCGAGTAAGGGTAATTGGCTGTTCATCCGATGAGTCTGGGTCGGATTGAATGATTCATAAGAAACGGCATTCTCATCGAATGCGTCCAGCTCATCGTTTCAGACTGAACGGGTGTGTGACAAAGTTGTCGTTTCCGGACAGGATAGAAATCAAACCTGTGGCGGTCGTAAAACGAGAATCCGCCGACGAGAAAGAGCGAGATAGGACTCTGATATCGAAGATTGTGTTTGACAAAGAGATGACGCCCGGGCTTCAAGGGATTGAGGATTTCTCCCATATCTTTGTAATCTTCTGGCTGCATCTGGTATCAGACTCGGCAAAGACTCTCATCCATCCTCGAAAGTCCGCCGACGAACCTGTCGGTATATTCGCCACTAGGGCACCAATCCACCCCAATCCAATCGGACTGACCGTCGTGGAACTAGTAAGACGCGAGAAGAACATACTCTGGGTCCGAGGTCTCGACGCGATTGATGGCACACCTGTACTTGATGTCAAGCCCTATCCTGATTGGGCAGATGGCCGTCTTGACATTGTATTGGACTTTAGGATTCCAGACTGGCTCAAGAAGATACTGCACTGATAATGAGAAACGCCCAACTCCCCGAAAAGATAAAAAGAAGAATCCGGCGCCAACGTATTCTAGTGACCTGTTCACACAATGCGGAGGTTGCCAAGCCAGGTCAAAGGCGCAGGGCTCAGGTCCCTGTCTCGTAGGGGTTCGCGAGTTCGAATCTCGCCCTCCGCACCATTCTCTACCTTCATTCCGTGCTGCTGAACGCGTATCACTTGTCTGGGACTGGCATCAAGAACGTGCTGTCGATTCTCTCAATACCCCTTAGGTTCTCAAGCTCCTCAGTAATGAAGTAGCTGAGATCCTCCATGCTTTTTGCTCGAACTATGCAGATTACGTTGGACGGGCCAGAAGTCCAATGTACCTCCGTGACCTGAATCTCACGCTCATCTTCTGATTCGTATCCTGAGAGCTTGTGATAGATCTCTCTAGATGCTCCAGCCCACGAAGAGATTTGCAGCAAGACCTGAACATCATACCCCAATTTGCGCCAATCAACATCAACTGTGTAACGCCGAATGATACCGTCATCTAGGAGCCGTTCCATCCTGTTGCGCACCGAGCTGGCACTGAGTTTGACCTGTCTGCCGATGTCACGTAGTGGGCTCCTGGCATTATCGGCCAGCGCCTTGATTATGTTTTTATCGTGGCCATCTCTCTTCTCTGTTGACCCCAACCAAGACCATCTCCCAGAATCTAGAGCACCCTGCATGTGGTGAGAAATAAATTATAGGTCTGTGAGGTGACAGACGCGCCGGTCTTATGGGGCTGCTCACAATCTACTTTACTCTGGTAATCACGCGGGTACCCATCACATCCCAGACTTCTACTTCCGCATTGAGTTGAATCTTAGCAGCCATCTCTTCATCAGACGGTCTGGCCACTTCGTATGTTTCATAGGGTTCTCCCGTGTCCATGAGGCTTAGCATTTCACCCATTTCGGCAATGATTGTGGCGCTTCTCTTGTCGATTAGAGGTACATCGACCATCCGGTCGGCGGGCATGATGACGTTTCTTTTCCTGTTGTCGAAGAATCCGATTGCTGTGATGTTGGCCTTTGCTGCCCCATGTTTCCCTGGCTTGGACTTCTCAATCGACACAATTCTACACGGTTCGTCCTCAATCAGGAAGTAGCTACCGGGTTTCAGGCTCTTTACAACTGTCTTCTTAATGCTCAAAGTGTATCACCACGTCATCCTTAGGCGGTTTAGCTCACACACCTTCTGAGTCATCTAAATACTTTGCGGGATGAGCCAATGGTGTATATCCAAGAACAACAACAAGAGTAAAAGGGGAACGTACTCTGAGGCACTCGGACGTGCAGAGCTTGATAGTGGAGAAGCCGCAAATCCTGACAGACAAGAAATCAGTCGGACTCGTGTGCAAGCCTGGTAGACCAGAGGCCGATCAGGCTGCGAATAGGATTGCGGAGTTCATGGGTTCCCACAAGGTCCGCGTAATGGTAGACCCCGGTTCGTGTGGTGTATCTAGCGAACGCGCCGAACCAATCCCTATTGAGGAGATGGATGTTGACTTTGTGATTACGGTAGGTGGAGACGGTACAATCCTCTACACATTGTCAAAGATGAATGATCGAGAAATACCTCTCTTCTGTGTGAATCGCGGAAGTGTTGGCTTTCTCACGGAGACTAGTACAACAACAGCGATTACTGCATTGGAGAAGGTAATCAAGAACGAATGCGTGATAGAAATGAACGTAAACATCGCATCGGGTGTGGGCGAGCGGCATTTCGAAGAGGCGCTGAACGAGGTCTATGTAGTATCGAAAATGCCTGGACGCCTGTTGACTTTCCAAGTTCATCTTGATGGGGTGCGCATTGACTATGGACGGGCAGATGGGGCAATGGTGTCCACGCCGAGTGGATCTACTGCGTACGCCCTTGCTGCAGGAGGATCAATTCTCTCCCCAGAAGTCAATGGATTCATCTTCGTACCTGTTTGCCCTCCTAGATTTGAGCTGAAATCAGTAGTCATTCCTGACAAATGTGTCATCGAACTTGAGCTTGTGAAGCCCGGGGCTCCGGGCCTTGCAGTCATTGATGGCCAGACTACTTGGGATGTCAAGCCATCTGAGACAGTGTGGGTAAAGAAGGCAGATACAGTGACCAAGTTTATTCGGTTGTATGACAACTACTGGGATCGCGTCAACACAAGGCTTGTACCACGGACGTTATAGGTGACACTCGTATTGACTCTCTACGTTCTGGATGCCGCTGCTCTATTCTCACAGTGGACACTTCAGAATCCTGATGGCTCACTTCTTACGACTTCTTCTGTGCTGAATGAGTTAGTCAATCGACCGAGTCAGGAACGAGCACAACACCTCATATCCATAGGCCGCCTAAGGATTGAGACCCCCGGTCCCAAACATGTCAAGGCAGTCAAGAAGGCTGCAGAGCATACCGGTGATTTGGGAGTCCTGTCGACAATCGATGTCGAGTTGGTCGCGCTTGCTCTTCAAGAGAAAGAGCGGAGTAGGAAGGTGACCATTGTTTCTTCGGATCTATCTGTCCTCAATACAGCGTCCGTACTAGGCATTGGTATCAAGGACCCTCGAGAACGAATGAAGCATCTAGTACGGTGGAGACTGAGATGCCCAGCATGCGGTCATGAGGAGGATTTTGTAGCCGTACACTTGGAGTGTCCTGTTTGCGGTACTGAGATGAAGCGAAAAGCTGGCGACAAGCGAAATGTACGCTGACCTATAGTATTACTCAGGTCATACTACTTGTTTAATGGACTCCAAGAGAGGGTTCTAGCGGAGGCTTCTCCAATTGACACGTGAATCAGCACTCACGATTGATCGAGATATTGAAGACGTCAAAGCACAGGTCAAGCGGGAGATTGAGTCTCTCCGCGAGCAGATTGGCTCGTTCAATTATAGGAGAAATCCTCCCGATTGGAGGGCCCCATTTCAGCTCCACCGACTGCGAAGGGCTCTGCGGATTCACTACTTGGCGTTCAACATACGAGGCACGATCCCTGACCCAGAAGGAGCTAAAGAGCTCAAGTGGGAACTTCAGAACGGCCTTGAGTAGTTCTGGTCATTCTCCCAGAAGTAGAATCTCCAACTTCCTTTTTCTGGGTCGATTATCAAAATCACAGAAGGTTATTTGCTGCCAAGTCCCCAACGTCAAACTACCTCCCACAAAGGGAATGGTTAGACTTGGACCGATGATGGATGCCCTAATGTGTGAGTGGCCGTTGCCATCTCGCCATCGAAGATGATGTTCGTATACGATGTCCGGTGGGGCAAGTCTATCCATCGCGGCCGGGAAGTCTTTCAGGAGCCCTCCTTCATATTCAATCGTAGTCACAGATGCAGTCGAGCCTGGACAGAACACAGTGCAAATCCCTGTCGTCAACCCACTCTCTTTCACAGCTTCAGTTACTTGACCAGTAACATCAATCATGTCGCAGTTTCCATTTGTGGAGAATGACAGTGTCTTGTGATAGGAACCCAAATCAATCACCCTGCCGAGTAGACCGTGTCACTATGTCCCAATCTGACGAAGTCGCACCTTTTCCATCTTTCCTCCAGAGAGGAAGAATCAACAAAGCAACTCGGACCCTGTCAGCCGATTTCAAAGCTCACTTGTATAGCCAGTGAGTTCTTCCGGTACCCTTGATGTCCTCAGGTGCTCGAACTCGTTTGGACTGCTCTACCAATTCCAGGAGGCGCTCACGCTTGTCAAGTAGTTCCTCCTCTCTCTCTTGGAGTGCCAGTATTGCCGCTGTTGGATTCCCCCTCTCCAAAGGATGAAGCACCGCCATCAATGAATCCATCTTGAAGTTCTGTGTTCTTCTTACTATTTCGTCCATTCGAGTCAACGTGTTGGCTATATCCTCTCTACTATCCGGCCGATACATGAATATGGCCTCAAAGACAGCAAACAGGTCCTCGAATGTGTTGTCCGATTCCCCTACTCTGTCAAAGCCATTTGCCGATTGATTCAGAAGATCGATAGCAGTGTCTACTAATTCTTCGTCACCAGTCCTCAGTGCTTCGATACCGGCTGTTCTCAACCAGATTGTGGCAA
>JAEORS010000143.1:0-5445 GCA_016840795.1 Candidatus Thorarchaeota archaeon
AGACGTAGCTGAAGTCACCGAGTATGCCAGCACGCTGCCCGGAGTTGTCTACTCAGAGAACCTTCTCTATTCCTGCTTATCAGACGCTCAAGATGTTATCAAAGAGGCAATCAAAGAACACAATCTCAATCGTCTCGTGGTAGCTTCATGCACACCTCGAACGCACGAGCCTCTCTTCAGAGCCACCATACAGGAGGCTGGACTCAACAAGTATCTCTTTGAACTCGCGAATATTCGAGAACACTGTTCATGGGTCCATCAGGCTGCGAAGGATGAGGCGACAGCAAAGGCGAACGACCTGGTGAGAATGTCGGTCGCCCGCGCCAGGCTTCTCGAACCCCAAGAGGAGGCGGTGACGAAGATAGAGCCCACCGCGCTTGTCATTGGTGCTGGTGTGTCTGGTATGGCCGCAGCTAATCTCATCGCTCAGAAAGGGTTCAGGGTCTTGCTTGTAGAGAAGGAGCACAAGGTTGGCGGCTTCCTCAATGAACTGCGCACTGTCAACTTCAACCATAAGTCTAGTGCGGAAGTGATACACGAGTTCGAAACTGCCATCTCGGGCAACCCCAACGTCGAAATGCTTCTTGATTCTGAGGTAATTGACGCAAAGGGTTCCATTGGTGACTTCGATGTCACTATTAGGACCAAGAAGAAGAAGCAGGAATTCAAGGTAGGCGTAGTGATAGTTGCAACAGGGGCGACGCAGCTAGAGGAGAAGGGACTCTATGGGCTCAAGAAACTAGACAATGTGGTCACTGAGGCCAAGTTCAATCGTAGGCTACATGACGGTGAGAGTTTTTCTGACGGACAGACTTTCGCGGTGATTCACTGTGCGGGCTCGCGTGAAGAAGAGTCACTTGAGGGGGCACGTACATGGTGTTCAGGAATCTGCTGCACAGTCGCACTCGAGCATTCCCTTGAGTTGCTGGACAAGTATCCCAATTCGCGAGTTTTCCATCTTTATAGAGACCTAAGGGTATCCTATGATGGTGAGGACAGATACCGTGATGCTCGAAAAAAGGGAGTCATATTCATCAGGTTTGACAAGGACTCCCCTCCTGCCGTGAAGAAGGGCAAGGCAAAGCCTCTAAGAATAGAGGTCATGGATCAGGTACTCGGGGCAGAGCTTAGGCTTGACGTAGACCACGTGATCCTCTCATCTGCGATGATTCCGAGAAAAGAGAACAAGCAGATCTCTGAGCTGTTCAAGGTCCCGCTCAACATGTCAGGCTTTTTCATGGAGGCACACCCTAAGCTCAGACCCGTCGATTTCCAGACAGATGGTGTGTTTGTGGCAGGGGCCGCAACTGCCCCTAAGACAATCGCTGAATCTATAGCTCAGGGCAGAGGTGCGGCCTCAAGAGCTCTGGTGCCCCTTGTCAGTGGAATTCGCAAGGCCGAGGCTATTGTGTCTGTTGTTGACCCCGAAGTGTGCGTGGGCTGTGGCACATGCGAGATAAACTGTGCCTATAACGCGATTGAGGTAGTGCCAGGAGATGGGGGAAGCGATTATGCGGTTTCCAATCCTGTTCTGTGTGCGGGCTGTGGCAAGTGTGCTGCAGGTTGTCCTGCTGGCGCAATCACCATGAAACACTTCACCGACGACCAGATACTTGCACAGATTCGCTCGGCTCTGGCAGACCTACCCGCTAATGAGACAAGACTCCTTACAATAGTATGTAACTGGTGCTCCTACGCTGGTGCTGACAATGCCGGAGTGGCAAGACTTCAGCAACCGAGCACAGTACGTGATATCCGTGTGATGTGCACAGGGCGTGTCAGTGTCACACACATCTTAGAGGCCTTCAGACTGGGTGCTGATATGGTCTGGATCTCTGGTTGTCACTTCGGGGACTGTCACTACGTCGATGGAAACATATCCTTTGAGAGACGGTTCGCTATCGCGAAGAAGATTGTGGAGAAGGCAGGACTTGAGCCCGAGCGACTCCAGTTCACTCAAATCAGCGCAAGTGAAGGGCCGATATGGGCCGAAGCCGTGAAGAAACTATCTGAGCTGGCTGACAAGTTAGGCCCGAGTCCACTGCGACCAAGGAGGCGCTGACATGACAGAAACATGGGGGAAGTTCAAGTCATTTGACGGCAAGAAGTTCGAGGCGCTGGATCCGGAGTTCACAAGGGAAGTATCTAGTATGCTTGGAGGAGAGGATCTCACAGCATGCTTCCAGTGTTCCAAGTGCAGTGCGGGTTGTCCAGTCAGCGACAAGGTCAACATCCAAGTTCATGAAATCATGCGAATGCTTCTATTCGGCCTGAAGGAAGTCTTGGAGACAGATATGGTCTGGCTGTGTACGACCTGTTACACTTGCCAGGAGCGCTGCCCACAGGGAATAGACATCACGGACATCATCTTTGGGCTGAAGAACATGGCCTTCAAGAAAGAAATCGCTCCACCAGGATACATTGCTGCCAGGAAGTCGCTTTATGATATCGGACGATTGTACGAACCCACAGACTGGGAACGAGAAGATCTAGAGCTCGATGATGTACCGGAACTCAATGTCGAGGACACAAGAAAGATGTTCGACAAGATTGGGTTGATGAAGCTTAAGGACGGTGATTAAGATGGCGCAGAGCTATGAGGTGTTCTTGGGCTGTGCCATCCCGAACAGATTCAATAACTACGAGTCTTCTATGCGTGCCGTTGCAAAGGAGCTCGGTATCAATCTAATTGACTTCGAGGGAGCATCCTGTTGTGGTACCGTCGTCTTGAAATCAATCGACGAGAGTAGTTGGTTGGCCCTCTCGGGACGCAACATAGCACTCGCTGAGAATCGTGGACATGATATCATGACCCCCTGTAACGGATGCTTTGGTTCCCTCAAGGACACAGATCATGTTCTCCATGATGATGAAGATAATCGTAAGAAAGTCAACACTGTTCTGAAGCCGTTGGGACTGGAGTACACTGGCAAAGCGAAGATACGACACCTTGTGGAAGTTCTCTACGAGTTGAAGGACGACATTAGAAAAAGGATAGTCAAACCACTCAACGGCCTACGCATCGCGTTCCATCCAGGTTGCCATCTGATACGACCCTCTAATGTCGTTGGTTTTGACGATCCAGAGCTACCTAGAAAGGTGGACGAACTGCTTGAGCTGACGGGTGCAGAGAGCGTTGCCTGGGGACTCAAGCTATCCTGTTGCGGTTCACCGCTTCTCATATCTAGTGAAGATGTTGCTACCAAGATCCTATCAGAGAAGATGATTTCTGCAAAACAGGCCAATGCGAACTGCGTAGTGACGAACTGTCCGGCCTGCCACACACAGTTCGATGTTCAACTCATCGGTATGAAGGACGAGAGTGGAGAGTCTCTAGAGCTCCCTGCACTGTTTGTCACGCAGATACTTGGACTTGCCATGGGCATTGATCCAGAGCCTCTTGGCCTCGAGTTGAACAGAATCTCGCTAGACCCAATTGCAGACCTTCTGGGATTCTAGACGTGCAGGTCAGGCAATGACCATCGGTGTTCTCCTCATTCACAGAGATTCCAAGACCCATTGAGCGCAGACTGCATGCCGAGCCAGGATCACTGTGGCTCAATCGTTCCTGTTGAGTCTGCTTTCTCCGTAGAACATCTCGCCAAGCCTTTTCATAGCATCCCGGACACAGTCTTTCTTCCCGCTTACCTGAAGGTGCCGGTCACCATCCAACGAAACTAGCACTCCACAGTCTTCTGCTAGCTCGGAGATGATCTCCACTGGGATGCTCTCAGGGAGTCGAATTCGGAAGAATCCGATGTCCTTCTCTCTAGGTATGTCTGAAATCGGAGTCTTCTCTTCGTCGTCCGAATCCGTTTCGCTCTCAAGAGCCCTCTGCAACCGCTCCTCCCAGACTCTTCGATACTCCACCCCTTCCTTCTCCTCAGCCCATACCATGAGGGTTTCTCGAAGGCTAAGAATCTTGGACTCCATCTCGGTCCTCAATCTGAAGTCTGCCTCGGTGGACTGGCTTATGTCTGGCTCGAAGCTAGAGAGATACTCAATAACCATCTTCGAGTTCCTTAAGTCTGCGTACGTCAGACCAGGAATGAAGGCACCTTTCTGACGAAGGTCTCCCACGAGGTCGTTCAACACGGTCCACCCTGCACGGAACCCGTGAATCGTAACCATCTGATTCACTCTCTCAGCATCTCTTCAATCTGGTCGAGGAAGCTTTGTTCGCGCCACCATCTAAGGTCGCGTGCTCCAGTTGGGCATATCGCTGTACAGGCGCCGCAGCCTTCACATGCCATTTCATTTGTCACGCTCTTCTTGACTCCAGGTGAGATTTCAACCATTGAGATTGCATCATAGGGACAGATTTCGGAGTAGTGACATAAGTCGCAACCAACACAGAGGTCCTCATCAACGTCTGCGGTCAAAAGCTCGATCTTGACAGTCCCGAGATTCAGAGGTGCCGTTGCTTCACTTGCTGCCCCTCGTGTTTGGTTTATGGAATCTGCGACGCTCTTTGCATATGTGGTTCCAAGAAAGACACCCGGCACGGTCGTTTCTACAGGACGGAACTTCATGTGCATCTCAAGCAGAAACCCATCTTGTCCACGGTTGATGCCCATGGCTCTCACTAGCTCGTCAACGTCATGTGGTGCCTCAAGGCCCACGGCCAAGACTACCATGCTCGACCGAATCTTGAAGGTTTCCTGAGATAGTGTGTCATATACAGTGACTATTGCCTCGTCAGCATCCGGTGCTTTCTCAACTGTGACTGTTTTCTCTCTTGACCATCTAAGATACGTGACACCTTTCTCTCGATTCTCTCGCCACATCTCTTCCATTCCATCTGCAAATGGTCGGATGTGTTCCTTGTAAGCCGAGAAGACCTTGACATCTGGGAACATCTCCTTGAGCTCATGTTGCATTGCAAGAACTGCAGAACAACATACTCTGGAGCAGTATCGGTTGCCCTCTCCAGGTGTCTGACGTGAACCCACACAGTGGATGAACACAGGATTCTTCGGAGGTTCCTTCAACTCTCCGTTCTTCAGCATCTTCTCAAGGTCGAGAGTCTTCATGACTCCTGGGACCTCTCCCCAACCAAACTCCCCCACTTCTGGTTCGTATGTGTCAGTCCCCACAGCAATAACCATCGTTCCGATTGTGTAGTCCTCTGTTTCACCAGTCTTCGTGTTCTCAACAGTTATGACGTAATTGCCATAGGTCCCATCTCTCTTGACGATCTTTGAGTTGAGGAGCACCTTGATTCTCTTTGCGTTCTCCACTCGTGCAACCAAGTCATCTACCAATTCCTGAGCTGGGTTCATTGCGGGGAATAAAGTGTGAAGGTCATTCAGTCTTCCACCGAGCTTCTCTTGCTTCTCAACCAGGACCACGTCGAAGCCCTTTCTATCTACGTCCAATGCGGCAGTCATCCCAGAAACTCCACCGCCCACCACCATCACAGTCCTTGTCACTTGGACCTCCTTG
>JAEORS010000144.1:0-5443 GCA_016840795.1 Candidatus Thorarchaeota archaeon
AGGAAGTACATGCCCACCACAATACTAAGCACTGTGAAAACCCACATCATCCAGTTAGGAATTGGAGCCAACATCGATGGAAACAGCAACCCCACCACGAGATATACAGCGGCGAAAGCCACGAACACCAAAGTAGCGACAATGGCAAACGGACTGAATTCCTCACGCAGAATCCAGGCTGAAACCCCTGCGGTGAGCCAGGCTATGCCCAGGATTATCGTGACAATAGTGTCTAATGATGCAGGAGTGGGCCAAGACAGTGGGTCGACGAGCCACAAGTAGAACAGTAGGTAATAGGTGATCGCCTCTAGGAAAATGAATATGGCACTGACTAGCGGAATGACGTTCCCGCTCTTTCGCCAAAGTCCAAGAAACCCTATACTGACTAGGATGAATGCCAGGGTACAGAACAGAAACCACTGAAGTTGATCCCACGGGACATCGGCAAAGGTCCAGCCCAGAGCTCCTGGTATGTACATTATTGCAATGATGAAACCACCAATGGCACCTAGTATGAACAAGGCCTTAGTTCCATTATTCAACGAATCTCTCCTCCTTTCAAAGGGACTTCTGATTACTCAATCCCTTGCAAAGCCTATTAAGCATACCCTCTACAAAACACTTCCGTTTGCAATGTGTTCAGCGCTAGGCTGCGGTGTCAACTTCAGCCATCTTTCATTGTTGCATAGAGGAAGAACAGGGTAGCTATTACTCCAGCAGTTGTACGGTAGTACAACATGATGTCCGTGAGCGCCGTTGGCCAGACAAAACCGAGCACCTTGTCGAGCAGCAGCAAGATGCACCAAATGAGGAACACGAGTCCCGTTAGTAGCGCCATGCCGCCATACTCCTCACGCATCATAAGTACCGATACTGCAAAGAGCAGCCATGCCACTGCCACGATCACGCCGCCCACTTCTGTGCGCCAGATTGAGCTTGTATCCACCCATGGATATGCAACTGGGTCAATTACCCAGAGCATGTGTAGGAAGTGATAGGTCACAGTATGAAACAGCAGGATCAATGCTGTAAGAATGTGTATTGGATTGCCACTCTTCCGGTAGAATACCAACACACCCAACATCACTAGCACCATGGCGATGAACGAAAGCCCGAGGTATTGGTCACCAGTCATTGTAGTCAAGATTCCAAGCCATCGCGCCAAGGTGTACAGAATGGCTCCGATAGCCCCTAGGACTAAGAGAGCTCTGTTCGCATTGCTCAAATCAATCTCTCCTCCGTTGAAGGGACAAGCAAATGGGTGCCCTTCTCCCGAACCATCCTCATAGCTTGTAGAAATCACTTCCGGCCCATCTAGATTCATCTACCACATTCATCGGTTCCTGAAGCTAAGTGGAGAGAATCCGCCTGACATCTATTCTTTGAGCCGCCAGGCCTTGTCAAGCGGATAGACAATCTTACCCAGAAAACCCATATGCGACTTAATCTTCGAGAGTCGTTCATCTGAAAGCACTACGTTGTTGTACTCCCGCAGATGCTTCTTCAGCTCCCCAGTGGTCATTTCCTTCACCTTTTCCCCCTCGAAGATCTTCAAGATGAGAGAACTGATGTCTTCATAGAAGTTCCATGGCCATATCTCCCACGCCCAAGTTATCTCGACACCATAGTAGTCCGGAACGAATTCAGAACCATCAATGTGCATCAAAGCTGCAGTCTTCACTTCTGCAGGTTGCCCCTCCTCCTTGACATGTTCCACAGCAGTAGTCAGACTTTGTCCTGTGTCCGTGATGTCATCAACAACAAGCACTCTCTTTCCCTTCACCTCGCCGGTGAGTGGGACCGAGAGTCTTGCCTTGCCGTCCTTAGTGGCTGTAACCCCCCAATGGTCTACCTTCACGCTGAATAGATCTTTTACCCCAAGAAGATCACACTGAATACGTGCATGAACCCAACCCCCTCTGGCAATCCCGACGATTGCATCGGGTTTCCATCCACTCTTCTTAATCTTCAAAGCTGTTTGGTATGCGTAGCTGTATATGTCATCCCAATCCAGAACATAGCACAATGGACCCTTGAGTTCCATGGTTTCCACCAAGTCACTTCACGGCCACTCGGTCCATCATAAAAGTATGCTTCCCCCGAGAAACCTCACGGAGAAGAGCTTTAAGTGCCAGCCGACTATGCTCTGACCCATGTACTATGGAGAACTCGTGTGTCTAAGGGCCCTCGAAGAATCGGACATAGATTCCATGCTGTTGTACTGGAACACTTGGGAGTTGAGACGTACGATAGGCGTTCCCCTGCCGAGATCGAGAGCGGCCATGGAAGATTGGTTGGTAGGAGCATCAAAGACGGATCCATGGAAGGACGGCGAATTGAATCTTGCAATAACCGAGAAAAGGAGTGGCGAATTCCTTGGGGTTGCCGTCCTGAGGGCCATTCGAAGCCCGCATAATCGAGGGTGTCTTGGAATCTCGATTTTCAATCCTCAGAACCGTTCAAAGGGATATGGGACAGATGCAACACGGGTCTTGCTATGGATTGCCTTTCACATTCTGGGTCTTCGCAGTATCTCCTTGGACACCTTTCCTCACAACGAGAGAGCGATACGTGCATATCGGAAGTGTGGATTCAAGAGAGTTGGCCTGCTTAGAAAGACTGAGTTCATGGACGGAGAGTATTGCGATCTTCTAATCATGGACATCCTTAGAGAAGAGTTCATGCGGGACTACCCTTCCGGAACGTTCGTGGGTCCTGCTACAGACGCCTCATAGAGAATGAGTCGTACCTTCCGGGTGTGTATTTCACCCCAATGCGCAGGATGTCGCCCTTCGCGACTTCGATTGGTTCCGCAAGAGGAAGGAATAGGTTTCTCCAACCATCGTCCATCCTAAGCACTATATCCTCGTAGAGCTGCGCCTCGAACATCCCGACAAGGCCGTGTACGACTCCGTTCTCCAGAATCTCAAACTCAATCTCAGCATCAACATGCTCACCGTTTCTGACACGTGTGAGATCAAACTGGGTTAGGATTGCCAGGTCTGATAGGTCTCGAACATTGCCACTGTCCACAGTCTGAGGCAATGCTTGAAACTGCAGGTTTCCGATGCTGAACCTATCCTGTATTGCATAGCACTCAACGGGCACAACATAGACTGACACATGATGAGGAAGCAGGACGCCGTCAGGTGCAAGAATCTCCTTGACAGCATGGCGACTCGCAGGAACCTGTTGTTCAATCAGCATTATCGCAGACAACATCTCACAGATGACAACGTCTGCCCGTTCTTCTGGAGTGAAGTCTGCAAAGTGAACTCTTTTGAATTCAACAATGTCGCTGAACAGATTCTTCTTGGCTGCCTTTCTCGCGTACTCCACTGATTCGGCCTGAACCTCAAGACCAGTGACACGCCTTGCACCTGCTTTGGCGGCCATAAGGGCGAGAACTCCGGTACCAGAGCCAATGTCTACGACATAGCTGTCTTCTCTTACCGTTCTCCTAAGAGCCTCCTCGAACTTGGCAAGTCTAGAACGGTGACTGAGCAGCCTTGCTGCATGCAGAAGCGAAAACGGTGTTGCGTATTCCTTGTCGGCCATCACCTTTGCCATAACCAGAGGTTCTTATAATATGCTACGCGAAGGTGCTGATGCTACAGGATGAACATAATTCTGAAAGCTACCGGCTAGAAGAAATGGCGGAATCTCAAAGTGATTGACGAGAGTATTATGCGGGCAGTCGTGGCTCTTGAAGAAGGACGACCAGACGACGCAATTGAGATACTCGAGCCAATCATCGACGAAGCGTGCGACGAGGCTGAGGCCCTTGTATACTTGGGAATGGCCTATGTACAGGACGAGCAACCCGAAAAGGCAGTTGAGGTGTTGGAGAGGGCGCAGGACCTTGTAGAAGAACACTGTGTCCTGTCGATGTTCTTGGGTCGCGCTCTGATGACTCTTGGCAAGCTGGATTCTGCTGAGGAAGAGCTTCGATGTTCTATTAGACTCGACCCCAATCATGCTGAGCCGTGGGGCGATCTTGGCAAGGTTCTGTACCAAAAGCAGAAGTACAGCGAAGTAGTCCAAACACTTGAAGGTGCGATTGAGAGTTTCCCAGACAGCCTTGACATTGGTGCGATGTACGCTCTTGGCCTCTACAAACTGGGTGACTACACACGTGCGGCTGAGCAATGGGGACGCCTCCATCAGCTCGAGCCGCGACTCATGTCTGCAGTTTCTAACTACGCTTTTCTGATGTTGACCTTGGGTAGAACCTACGAAGCTGCTCCATTTGTGGGCCACGCACACACAATGGCACCTAAAGACTATAGGTCACTCATTCTTCTCGGAGAGTTGAGGTTCCAGTCCGGCGAGCATGAAGGGGCAAGAGAGTGTTTCTGCCAAGTCTTGGAACAGGACCAGAACAGTGTCGAGGCTCTTTCTCGTCTTGCGGTGCTCTACCACTATGTGCACGATGAGGATGCATCAGAGGAGCATCTGCGAAGAGCTGAGTCATTAGTCAGCAATGATCCAGAAATGTGGAGAGGGCTTTGTCACGCATATAAGATGCTGGGTCGTTCAGATGACTTCATAGACTGTCTGATCAGGTGGACCAAAGCTGACCCTACATCAGCCTCACCTTGGGTTGCCTTGGCAAAGCAGTATGACCGTGTTGGATTGCTCGAGCACTCTAGAAACGCATGGCGCATGGTCTTCAAGCTAAGGAACTATGTTAAGATCCTGTGCAACCACTGCGGTTATGAGCAGCATTTGACATACTCCGAACCAGATGGGTTCGACATCTATGCTGACCGCATCTGCCCTAAATGCGAGGCATTGATTCGAATGCCTTCCGGTCTTGCTGCGATGTAATATGCAGCTAGGGTGGCAGGAATCATGAGTGGCAGGAGATACCCGACCAATCCCATTCTCGGAGTCGGAGCCATTGTTGTTGGGCCTGAAGGTGTTCTAATGGGAACCCGTGACAAGGATCCTGCCAAAGGACAGCTGAGCATACCTGGTGGAATAGTGGAATTGGGGGAAACCCAAGAGGAGGCGGCGGTTAGAGAAGTCCTTGAGGAAACGGGTGTGACATGCGAGGTCCTTCGCTTTGTGACCACGGCTGATCTCATCTCACATGATTCAAGCGGCAGAGTCGAATACCACTTCGTACTGAACCATTACCTTTGTAGAGCCATTACCTCAGAAACGACTCCAGAGAGTCCAGAGACCAAAGTCGGATGGCTTCATCCTGACCTACTTGACACGGTAGAGATGCCTCCGCGAATCAGAAATCTCCTGATGGGTGTCATGGAAGACATCCTACGAATCATGAACTCATATGACGGTGATGGTTCATCTCAAGACACAAACTGGGGAAAAAGCTAAAGAATGCCTTTGGCAACGGGCCTGTATAGAAAGATCTAGCAGCCTCTTCCGGGGGCGATTAGAGTTGAGAAGGGCCAAACTGTCAAAGGCCACTGCA
>JAEORS010000145.1:0-5441 GCA_016840795.1 Candidatus Thorarchaeota archaeon
CTATTATGGGGCGGTCGATTCCCTCAGTTATTTCTGTGTGCCCACCCGCAACGCTGATACCGAGAGATTCCGATGCTCGATCAATCTGTTCCATAATCCGAGCGAGGTCCTCAGGAGTAGACCCAGAAGGGAGTAGGATTGACATGAGAAACCATCGAGGGGCAACTCCGAAGGTCGCGATATCGTTTGCATTGATGTGGACAGCAAGCCAACCAACGTCTTCTGTAGAACCGGTGATAGGATCAGTCGCTGCGACTATTACATTCTCACCAACCTGAATCAATGAAGCATCCTCTCCCAAAGCGGGCCCCAGTATTATATCAGGGTCATAGCTGCCGAGGTGGGAGAATACGAGCGTCTTCAACATGTCAGGAGGGATCTTCCCAGGAAGCAAAGCAATGCACTCCGTTCGTCTTGTCGGGTGCGCACAAGCCCTGTGCCTGATGCATGAAAAGGAAATTCATCGATACCCCGTTCGGGGCTCTCCTAACTCACTATGACAACAGACGTGTTTCAGGCTATGTGCGCGATGAAATTGGGACTAGTAGGGGGGTATAAAGTAATCGAGAAGGAGGTCTATCCGCTTTGACATCCTCCAAATCTCAAAAGTAACACACTCAAATAATGGTGGGGGCCTATGTAATTGTGGGCAGGCAATGATATCACAGCTGCTGTACCTCGAATGCCCACAGTGTGGGAAGGACTACTCAGCAGATGTTACCAAGACATACTGTATATGCGGCTCTCCTTTGTCAGCAGTCTATGACCTAATCAGCGTCATAGAAGACATTCACACAAACCAGTTCCCTTCGGGAATCAACTCAATGTGGAGATACTCTCAGCTTCTACCCGTAAACTCACCGTCCTTCATCTTCAGCCTGGGGGAGGGCTGGACTCCGCTTCTCAGTACCAGAAGACTTGGGAAGCATCTAGGCCTCAGACTCCTAATGGTCAAGGATGAATCCCAGAATCCCACGGGGTCTTTCAAAGATCGCGGGCTCTGCGCGTCGATATCCAAGCATTCTGAGCTCGGTGCGACCTCCTTCGCCATGCCATCAGCAGGTAACGCGGCCGTTTCCGCAAGTGCATATGCTGCTGCAGCTGGAGCAGAATGCCACATCTTCATGCCTTCAGATACGCCAGAGCTATTCTTCCGGGATTGTGAAGCGTACGGTGCTAAGACCATTCGATTGGAAGGTACCATTTCAGACAGCGCATCCGCCATGGCCAAGAGAAACGCAGACTGGACAGATCTGTCAACCACTAAGGAGCCTTATAGAGTGGAGGGCAAGAAGACCCTGGCCTTTGAGATAGCAGAGCAGCTCGGATGGAGAGTGCCGAACGCCATTATCTGTCCCACGGGCGGTGGTACCGCCTTGATTGGTATTTGGAAGGGACTCCACGAGCTGGAGGCTCTAGGTCTGATTGATGCGCATCGGCCCAGATTATACGCCGCACAGAGCGCTGGCTGCGCACCCGTAGTTAGAGCAATTGAACGTAACACAGAGAATATTGAACCATGGCCTGATAGCCAGACCAAGGCTCTTGGTTTGAAGGTGCCGAGTCCATTTGCAGGAAGATTGATACTTGCGGCTATTCGAGGATCCGGCGGAAGTGCGGTGGCGGTGGCCGAGCAGGAAATAGAACCATGCAGAAGAATAGCAGCCAGAATGGAGGGTTTGAACCTATGCCCTGAGGCAGCAGTCGGGTTGGCCGGACTTAGGAATCTTGTCGAGATGGGCGAGATTGACTACGATGAGGAAGTTGTCCTGATCAATACTGGATCTGGGGCAAGATATTACTACAACTCAAAAGCTGAGCCCACTGATTAGAGTCTTAGGTTACACTTCGATAGCGCAGATAGCAAACTATTAGGGAGGACAACTGAGTAGTCCACTTGTACTGGACGACCAGGGATGTGCCCTTCGTCCGGAGGAAACCAATTGACCCATGAAAGAAACAATCAACGCACTTACGAAACCGGTGATGGACATCGCACAATCAGAGATTCACTTGGCGCCGGGAAGATCGAGGGCACCTTTGCGCTATTGATCGTTGGAGCATTCTTCATACTTGAACTCACTCATTTCGACCCGGCTGTGGTCGTAGTCTTGGGACTTGTAGGAGGAGGCTGGCTTGCATTCCGCCCTTCGGAATGGGCAATAGAAGGCATTGAGAGTGTTGCCGGACATCGGGGATATACGGCGTACATGGCGGGGATGCTCTCAAGTCTTGCCAGCAATATGCCTGAAGCTGTGGTGAGCGGGCTTACGGCGTTCAATGGATTCACTCAGAATAGGCCCGAGTTACTAACCATTGCCATTCTGTCAGTACTAATCGCGGCAGGTTTCAACATGCTTCTACTCGGGTTCACCATCATCATCTCGACTCGCAAGAAGGATGACATGGCCGTCCCGGAAGAAGCAATCAAGAAGGATTCAGTACTCATTCGTTGGACAATCGTAGCTCTTGTGAGTATGTTCGCACTGGGGATTGTCGACGTTACCTTCAATCCAGAGATTGAGAACCCTGTCTTTCCTTCAGGAGCATCTCTCATACTCTTCCTCTCCTACATTCTCTACGCCTTTGACCTCATGAGAGGCGAGGAAGTTGAGAATGCAGAGAAGACAATTCCTCATCACCCGAAGAGAGAAGCCACTATTCTGAGTCTGATGGGATTTGCGGGCATCTTTGTCGCTGGTCACATGCTAACAGCAACAGTCGAGATGCTGCTGGTGGAGTTTGATGCTTCCATCCGAATGGTCGCCAACCCAGTCACTGTAGCGTCACTCATTCTCGGTGCTGCGGGCGCACTACCAGAACATGGAATCGCCCTAGTTGCTGCTGCGAGAGGCAAGATCGGAATCGCAGTCGGGAATCTTATGGGTGGCATGCTCCAAATTCTGTTGCTTGTGATGGGAGGCATTGGATTCTTTGTTCCCATCCCGATGAACAGATACGTTCTGTTTCAGATAGTTGTCATCGCAGGCAGCCTATGGTTCCTCAAGCGAGCCATAACAGACGACCAAAAGCTTGACACATTTGAGGGATTGATGATTGTCCTGCTTCAGCTCTATGTGTTCACGCTGCTGATTTGGGGAACGCCTATAGGATATGGTTAAGAACCAATGTGAGGTTGTTTTCACGGACCGTTCGCATTGCAGCCTTGGCGACTTCGTCATCTTCTGGCCTAAATGCAATTGACAGACCGACGTCGTCGAAGACGCTCAAATCGTTGCGCCCATCACCGACAAAGGCAGTTTCCTTGAGAGAGACGTTGAAGTGGTTGCAGATACTTCGTATCTCCTGAACTTTCTCACCCCAACCAACTCTTGTTTCAACCTTGCCGGTCAGTTTGCCATCTGAGTGTAGAAGTCTGTTTGTGAGGACATAATCAACACCGGTCCGCCGGGCAACGTCTTCGGCAAGGACATCAAGCCCGCCCGAGAGAATGGCAACCTTTATTCCAGCATCCTTGAGTCGAGCTACCGTCTCGGTGGCTCCCGGGACCAGCTTGGTGGCTTTGACCACATTCATGACCTCTTCGACGGATTGCCCCTTCCAAAGTGAGGCGTCTAGATCGGCCCACTGATTGTATGTGATTTCGCCAGCGAAGTATTGATCATAGAATCGCTTCCCCTCCACCTCGGTTCCGAAGTGCTCATGAAGTCGCCACCATATGCTGGAGTGGCTTGTGAGTGTCCCGTCAACGTCAAAGACCACAAGTCTGATTACCATAGAGGAATCTCCCATCAGAACGCTCAGTTATTCTATTTCAGCTCTGTGCCTCTCTCTCTCGTTCTTCCTTGGCTTCCCGTTCAAGATCGGCCAGCAGGTCATCGATTCGCTTCTCATCTGACTTGGCCTGTTCTGGAGTCCTCGTGCCCGTTTCAGTACCTAGCGCCGGAAGAACTCCTTCTTTCTCCAGAAGAATCTCTGCCTCCATTGATTCAAGCTGACGGTCTATTCGTTCTTCTGATTCAACAGAAGCACCAGTTGACAAGTCCTCCGAGAGTAATTCTCCTGCAATCGAAATATGCTCGAATGACTCTGAGAGCTTGTCAAGTTGAAGCTGAATCTCGGTTGGGCTCAGCATTGCACGCGCATCTGTCAGGGCGTCATTGGCAATTGTAAAGGCTCTCAAGACTTCAGCCTGGTCTTTAGCCTCTTCAACATTGAGCAAAGCAGTTTCCAACGTGAGAAACTGCTGCTGGTAACGTCCACGTCGGGTTTCAAGATCAACGACAATGGAAAGATGACCTCTTGCCTGGCTTCGGTCGCCTCGAGCCATGGCCTCCTTGGCTTTCTTCTGTTCTTCCACCATTCGTGTATCGAGTCTTCTGATTCTGAGAGTGAGGGCATTCATTGTCCCCTTTATCTCGAGGATTCCTCTCTCCGCATCGACCTTTTTCTTCCCACTAAGAAAGCCCATGGCATGCACCGTAATCGGCCTTGTTCTTGTGTGATGTCCTCATTCTTGCCATTTAAACGATTGGAATACAAATTCGCGGTGCTCGCAATCTCACAACGTAAGAGGACAGACCAGTCAATACTGTTTTAGAGGGGTTCTAGATGGAGAGCAAAGGAGAACCAAATGACACTTGTCCGTGATCTAATGAGGGCCATCAAAGCTGCCAGGAGGGTCGTTCGTGAGAACTTGTCTTCAGCTTCAGAGCTCGCAGGTAGCACCAATCCTTTTGGAGACGAGACTCTGGTCTTGGACGTTATGGCTGAAGACACAATAATAGACACCCTTCATGAATCCAGCACATCCATGGCAATCTTGAGCGAGGAGAAGGGACTCATATCGGGTCAGGAGAAGCCGGAGTATCTAGTCATCGCGGATCCGATTGATGGCAGTGCAAACCTGAAGCGAGGGATTCCGCTCTGCACCGTTGGTGTTTCAGCTATACCATACTCTGACCGTATGAAGACGGACGACGTTGAGATCAGTATTATTGACTCGTTCTTCACTGAAGAAACGTACATTGCTGTAAGCGGCAAGGGAGTAAAGAGAAATGGCAGTAGCGTGAAGGTGGCCAGTCCAAGATCACTTGATGACGCTATCGTCTCCTATGACACGAAACAGAGATGGGATGAGAGATTCGCAGATAGTACGGTCAGGGTGTTGTCTGCTGTCCGTGACATGCGGAGGTCTGCGACCAACCTACTCGACCTCTGCTGGGTCGCGTGTGGCAGCCTTGATGCCATGGTCGACCTGAGAAACATCCTACCGATTGTACACGTGTCTGGGACACACATGGTCTTTGAAGCGGGAGGTTTCGTGGTAGATCATAAGGGTGGCCGACTCAATCTCACAATCGATCTTGAACAAAGGATGAGCTTTGTAGCAGCATCCAACGAGAATACAGCTAGAGGCATTCTCAACCTATTCAACGAGAATCGAGGCTTCTGGCAGAGGCCTCGTCATATCTGATGCT
>JAEORS010000146.1:0-5431 GCA_016840795.1 Candidatus Thorarchaeota archaeon
CTGAGGAATGTGCAGAAGCGTCGCAACGGGTAGAAACAGGCATCCTTTCCAAGAAGGTGCCAATTGAAGTTCAGAAGAGAGTTGCAACTGATATTGGTGAACTCATAGGATATGACACTACATCCGACAAGGCCAGAGGAAGAATCGACGAAACTGTCCATCCATTCACCACTGGATACTTCGATGACGTAAGGGTCACAGTCCACTACTATGAGGACAATGTACCCTCCATGATCTATGCAATGCTTCACGAGGGAGGCCATGCCCTCTACGAACAGAACTTCAGCAGGGAATTCATGTACCAGCCTGTAGGAACAGCAGCGAGCTATGGAATACATGAATCCATGGCAAGATTCGTTGAGAACTTCATTGGCAGGACACCACAGTTCTGGGAATACTACCTACCGAGGCTAAATGACCTGACCAATGGAGCATTCGGGGGAATCGATCTTGTGGACTTCGTAAGGGCGACAAATCTCGTCAGGCGTTCCAAGATCAGAATAGAGGCTGACGAGGTCACGTATTCTCTTCACATAATCATCAGGTTCGAGATTGAGCGCGACCTATTCCTAGGCAAAGTTGCTGTCTCGGAGCTACCGCAAATATGGAATGAGAAGTATAAGGAATACTTGGGAGTTGAGATCACAAATGATGGAGAAGGACTCCTCCAAGACACTCATTGGGGAAGCGGCCTGTTCGGCTACTTCCCGAGCTACGCGCTGGGCAATATCTACGACGGACTCTGGTCCGAGAGGATGAACCAAAGCATTCCAGAGTGGACAAACTCGGTGGCTGCGGGGAACCTTAGCCCGGCAATTGGATGGCTTGCCGACAATATCCAGAAGTGGGGGGCCCTTTACGACCCCGTCGATCTTTCCAAGAAGGTCTATGGGAGAGAGATGGATGCTCGCCCATTCCTAGATTATGTTGAGGAGAAATACAGACAGCTCTTCGGAATCTAGCTCCTTGTCGACTCACCAACTGTTGCATCCTAATGGGTGTGAGCGAAGGGTTTTCAACAGAAAATCCTAAGAACACCCAGGCCTCGCAGCCCAACCATGATTCAACGTCACGCACTGGTAGGAAGGGCGAAACTTAGTGAGAGAGATTAGCATAGACTTGGGAAGGGACACATACGCCCCTAGTGACCGCGTTGAAGGCTGTGTCATCGTATTGACTGATGAAACATTCGACTGTAATTCTGTCAATGTACAATTCGTGGGAAAGGGAAGATCTCGAGTTGTTAGAGGTAGCGGCAAACACAGGCGCGTCTATGTGGAGGAAGTTGAGCTCGTTGATGAGTTTCTCGAACTCCAACGGGAGTCAACCATTCATGAAGGAGAAACGCGATTCCAGTTCGCTTTTGAGTTGCCACAGAATGCTTTGGCAAGTTACACAGGAACACATGGCTACATCGAATACACAATTAGGGCCAAGGTTGAGATGTCCTGGGCACTAGACCCGAAGACGGAAATCCAGGTTCCAGTCAAGACAGAAACACCGGTTCTGCAACCCGTGTCACTTCGGGATAGCCTCGTAGAGGACGCTATGAGGCTCCTTGAGGTTGAGGTTGAGAGGGATGTGGTGAGTCCAGGAGCACCTATTAGACTCGAAGTACGACTCGAAGATCAAATCGACTTCCGAGGGTTGAGGTGCGAGATACTCCACGAGGAGAGAGTTTCACCCAAGGGGAAAGAAGAAAGGCACCGTATGGAGCTTGCGGAGTGGTATGCAGAGGAGTTTAGGCTCCCTAGGCATATCCCAATTGAGATTGAAATGCATACAAAGGACAGCTGGCCCCATGCGTTCCAGTCAGTGCTAATCACATGCACGTACATTCTCAAAGTAACCTTGGATATCGCTTGGAGATTGGACAAAGTAGTCGAGATTCCGCTCAGATATGGTAGAACTGAGAAAGTAGATGACGCTTTCATCAGTCTTGACTTTGATTTCTGAAACCAAGAGTCACTCCCATCCACAGAGGGAGGTCTATAGCCTTCAATATTCAGTGGGCCGCAGTGCGTCGATAGAATTGCCTATTAATATACGACGTAGAAATATGTTAGTTGAATCCACGTCTACAGTAGGTATCAGGCGGTACTTGGGTTGCAGGAACTTGAACTGGAAAGATATGCGGAGGAAATAGAGGAAACTGAGGAACCATATTCCGCAAAGATGTGCAGAACTGTCGCAGTTGTAGTATACTTCGTTTCAGCTCTTGTTTTCCTCCTAGCCTTGAATCTTGCAAGGTTCATACCCACCGATGTGGCCACTCAAATGGCACCCTATTGCTGGGTATGCATTGTAGTCACAGCCTCTTGGATTGCGATGAAGGCGCGTTCATACTTCCGAGAGGGCCTCGACCGACCCGACTTGGCGCTGGAATGACTCGGGCCTTCTCTATGCAACATCGGTATTGTTCTTACAGAGATGATTAGCTATAAGTACTAGATGTTTCTGAAGCCAGATGCGTATGGGTTGGGGACACGGACGTACGTGACCTCAGGCTCAGACTCTTCGGTGGTCTGTAGATTGCACGAAACACAGATTGGGAAACCGGAAGATAGCGAGGAGGCCCCTGGATCGGGCATACTCCGATTGGCCCTAGTAATCCTGTGGTCTATTACAATCCTCAACTACGTTGTTGTTACTTCAATGGGACAGTTCTACGGAATTGACGTAGTCTTCCAGATGATTCCTTATTTGACACTGAGCATCACTGTCACCGTCGTCTGGATTATAATCAAGGTGTACTGGTACTACAAGCATAGAATATAGCCCCTGCCCGAAACCTTACATGGGCAACCATGACTCTCTTGGACAATGATCAGATACGAGGGCTCCATCTGGCGACCTCCTAGCGAGGCTAGAAGTCTTATTCTACAGGCGACAATCGGATGCTCTCACAACGCATGCACATTCTGTGTCTCCTACAAGGACCGGCAATATCGGGTCCGGGGTGCAGAAGGGATTGCTGCTGACCTCTCCAGGCTGGACAAGTCGGTAATAGAGAGAGTGAGTCGCGTGTTTCTTGCAGACGGCAACGCTTTGGCAATGAACACATCAGATATCTTGAGGACGCTGGAGGTACTGGAAGATGAATTGCCCAACCTTGAGCGAGTGGGCACCTATGGCTATGCGAAGGATGTAAGAAACAAGTCCATTGATGACCTGAATGAGATTAGGAGGGCGGGACTAGGAATAGTCTACCTAGGTCTCGAAACAGGAAACGACGAGTTGTTGCGTTGGTCGAGGAAGGGAGTAACTTCAAAAGAGAACATAGAGGCCTGCAATAAGATTAGAGAAGCCGAGATTCCTCTCTCTCTAACCATAATCATAGGACTCGGCGGTCTCGAACACTCTGAAAGACACGCTTCAGACACGGCTAAGGCACTCAATGAAATAGACCCAGAGTATGTTGGAGCATTGACACTAATGATTCCTCGAGGAACACCGCTCTTCGAGATGACAGAACGAGGTGAGTTCAGCCCTATGAGGCCAGAAGAGAGTCTCGAGGAACTAAGACTCCTCATTGAACTGTTGGACTTGTCTGAGTGCGTTTTCCGAACCAACCACGCATCAAACTACCTACCTCTGGCTGGAACGCTAAATAGAGACAAGAAGATGCTGCTCCACCTTCTCGACTCAGTCCTAGGCCACCAGAATCAGACGTCGCTCAAGCCAGAATACTTGAGAGGGCTCTAGTTGGTCACTAGCTCGCTAGACGCCCCTACGTACCAAAAGGACAATACCTGCAATAGCTACCACGCCAATAATGCCTGCTACGATGGCCATTGCAAAGGGATTGAGAGGCTTCTGCATCGATTCTCCACCAGCGAGATTGTCAACGCTGAACACACTGTTCGACTGGTCTCTTCCCGAGGCTACTCCGCCTCCCAAGACGTCCACTCTCACCAAGTAATTGTCGCCATCCGAAACCTTCGTAGTGTCCCACTCATAGCCACGCGTAGTCAGCCCCGCTGCAATGGTCATCCAATTTGCTCCTCCATCGCTACTGTAGTAGAGGTCGTAGACGAGCTGTTCACCTTGGAAATCAATTGCAGCCCACTCAATTCTCTCGACACCGCGGAGCACTTCGCCGCCATTGGGAAGTGTGACCTCTACGTGGGGAGCACAAGGATCATGAGTCCTCCAAGCGCAAAGGGTCTCTAATCCTCCCTCGAATGAATCTGATGCTAAAACTGCCTGCGATCCTTCAATTCGTTCGACAGGGCCATGCGGAGGAGTTGCGAGGACAACAAAACCGAGGATGAAGAAAGAACTCAAGAACAACAGTATGGCGATTCCACTTACTAATCTCAGTTCAAGTCCCATCTTCTTTTCCTCCCATGTTTCGAAGCGACGTTGCTGAATTGGCATTGGCCAGCAGATGAATGCATTTTAGGTTTCTGAAATGACTGTTTCTTTCCATCCATACGTTCAGAACGAAACTGACATACATAGAAACAGGTCATTGTTCAGCCAGATTTGCCGGAAATCTTGAATCAGAATCTGTGGACTTCTCAAGAGGCAGAACGTGCTCTTTTTAAGGACGACATCGTCGGTGTGCAGGAACTCAAGGAGTCAAGTACATTGTCCGAGAAGATCTATGTCATCAGCTGCAGACAAGACCTAGCTAGCTTTGGTATCGACAGAATGCGCACGTCTGTCGAGGGCCTTGAAGCCAGAAACCTGTCCCTTGATTGGTCCAAGGTGAAACTGGAGCCGGTCGTCGCTGAGGAGAAAGTGCCATTTCAAGAGGGAGAAACCAGAATCGTGCCAATCAAGGCCATAGAGATTCCAGCCTATGCGATGGTTTTCCACTCTTTCTACGGTTCAAACGGCATGGGACACATCTCATGCATCGGCGCCCTGGAGTTCAAGCACTACTCAGAAAAGAGAACCGCGAACATGACTATGTTTCAGTCTAGACTGAAGGCCTCTGTCATGAAGGGTGATTTACTTGGACAAGTCCTAGTTGTCCCTGGCAAGAAAGCATAGCTTCTGAAAGAAACCAGAGTCTACTTGGTTCGCTTGATGTACCAGATGATCTTATCGCTCTCTTCTACCATTTCGACTATCTCATGACCAGTCCTACTGGCGAAAGCTGGGAAGTCTTTCTTTGTGCCAACGTCTGTTGCAATGACTTGGAGAATCTGGCCGATCTCGATCTCATTGATCTCCTTCTTTGCCTTCAGAATTGGCATGGGACACCTCAGTCCACTTGCATCGAATGTTCTTGCAACGTTGTGGTCAGTCATGTTCAATACCTACAGTCGGCCGGAAAGGCGCTTTCGTTTTAAGATTTGGGATTGAACCAAGTTAACCAAGACCTCTGTAGGAAGATTACAGAGCGTAACCTGTCGCAATTCTGTTGTTCCGTTTCCGACATCCTTATGTACAAACGATTTTCCCGCAGGCAAAGTTTGGG
>JAEORS010000147.1:0-5333 GCA_016840795.1 Candidatus Thorarchaeota archaeon
CGTATAGGCCCTTCTGACCTGCCTTTATCATGCCATATGCCCTGTCATTTGCGATAATAACTATGAATGGCGTTCTGAGCCTCCTTGCTGTTTCTAGTTCCTGAATGTTGAACATGAAAGCGCCATCGCCCGAGATTACATACACGTCTTTCTCAGGATATGCAAGCTTGGACCCAATGGCGTAACCGGTTCCTACGCCAAGGTGACCCGAGTCTGTGGCCTGGAGATACCTTCTTGGTTCGTATACCCTATTCAAGTAGATTGACCAGACAGCAATGTTTCCACCATCCACAATGGATATTGCATCTCTTGGGAAGAAATCGCGTACTTCCTGGACCATTCTCAGTGGGTGAATCGGGACTTGGTCTGACTTGCCCTGACTTACGAAGTCGGTAAGCCATGAGTCTTGAGCTTCTCGGCAGTCAGCCATTTCAGTCCTCGGTTTCGCCTTGGGTTTACTCTTCACAATCCTGAGTAGTTCGGTCAGAGTGCTCTTTGCGTCTCCCACAATCGCGAGGTCAACAACTCGATTATGGGCTATCATCTCTGGTGCTATGTCAATCTGTATCAACCGTTGTTCGGCACAATCCCCCCATCCTGGGGCTCTCCCCCAGAAGTCAAGGTCGCCGAATCTTCCTCCCACAAGTAGGACTAGGTCAGACTGACACTGCGCCCCAATTGCCCCAAAACTGGCTGGCACGAGAGACAGCGGGTGGTCTTCAGGAATCGCACCACGTGCACCGACTGAAGTCGTTACTGGGTCTTGGAGGTGTTCGGCAATCTCAACCAGTTCTTTAGCTGAGTCCGAAGCCAAGACACCGCCTCCCGCATGAACAAGTGGAAATGCGGCATTCACCAGCATGTCTGCAGCCTTTGAGATCAGCTCAGGGTCGCCTACCGGTGGTCGAGTCATACGATACTTCTCAGCTGGTAGGATGCCGTCTTCCAAGGTGGACTCGTCACACTTCATGTACAGGACGTCCGATGGAAGGTCAAGAAACACCGGTCCAGGTTTCCCAGACAGTGCTTCTCGAACTGCCCAATGCACCAAGTGTGGAATTCTCTGCCAGTGTGACACTGTTGCACCCCACTTGGTGATAGGCTTGAACATCTCTAGTTGGTCTAGTCCCTGAGAACTTCCGTGATCTGGATGGATTCTCCATGACTGATTCTGTGCACACAAGACGATCATAGGTATGCTATCGGCGAAGGCTGTATACACACCCGGAACAAGATCAGCTGCTCCCGGGCCCACTGTGCCCAAGCAGACTCCCGGCTGACCCGTCGTTCTGGCCCAGGCATCAGCGGCGTGAGCAGCAGCTTGTTCGTGCCGGAATGTCACGAATTCGATCTCTTCTGATGTGTGAATTGAGTCGAGCAGTGGATAGAGCTGGTCTCCGGGAATCCCAAAGACATACTTGACACCTTCCTGAATCAAACATCTAGCAAGTACTTCGCCACCTGTCATCATCGACAATGTGATCTTCTCCTCTCTCAAAGAACAGTATCATGCTGTGAGTCGGTCCGATTTATCCGTTCCGAGACACGATGGGGAATATCAGTCGCAATCTCAAAAGGCCGATTCCCCACCAGATGTCGTCTTGCATAAGATACTTAGCCGAGCATCGTTGTAGCTTTCTTCGATTCGCGTCAAATGGAGGCCTTGGAGTGGCAGATCCACCAGTGCTTGAGGATTCCACTGACCCGTTTAGAGAACTCTGGAACTTCAGTAATCAAGAAATCAGGCATGGTCGCTACGTTTTCCAGGTTAGAAGCGTTCTTAGAAGTGACCCCGGAACTTCGCTTCTCTATGCTATACTTTGTTCGATTCAAGAAGGAATCAACACACGTGAGGGGCTCTACGACCATCTGGACGGTGTGTTCGCGCTCAGGCTCAGGCGACCAACAATGACATCAATCGACATCGATGAGGCCATCCAACACGGTCTCAATGACAGGCTAATTGATGAATCTGAAGGCCGTTTCGGTCTGACTCAGCGTGGACGTGAAACGATTCGATATGGCCGGCTGGAGATAATGCACCAAGGGTATTGGATGAGTCGTGTCCTGACAGAGCGCTCAGTGCTTGTCATGTCGACGCTTGCCTTGCTTCTTCTAGCCTCGGTGAAGATCTGGATTGGCACTTCGATTCAGAGTAATGCCATATTGACCGAGGGTATCGAGAATCTAACAGACCTTGTCATTGTAGGAATAATCGCAATCAGCATGAGATACAATCGGGACCGGCTTGGCGCTCTGACGATAATTGCTGTCATGATAATGACTGGAGCGCTACTAGCAGTAGGAGCAATCGAAGGGTTACTCTCAAATGAACCAGTCCAATGGTCGGTTCAGGCCTACTATGTAGAGTTCTTGTCTATAGTTATCAACCGAATTCTAATCTCGCTAAAGGTGCTGGTCGGGCGTAGTTCAGGGAATCTGGCTCTCATTGGGGACGCAAAAGAGGACACCTCCCACATCAAGGTCGCCTTCGGCGTCATCATTGGCCTCACATTCTCCATCTTTGGCTACTACTTCGTAGATCGGCTGGTCGCCCTTGCCATATCTGGGATTATCCTTTGGGAGGGAATGTCCACATTTAATGAACTCCACGCAGCAGGTGATGAGATTGATGTGGACACAATCCGCTTGGGTGCGAATGATATGTATGAAGATCTCATGACATATTGGGTTCTTGGAAGACTCATTACTGGCCCGAAGGCGCCTGATGTCGTTGAACGCGATTTCTTCAGAGGAGTGGGTGTAGGTCACCGATACTTCGATTTTCAGGCTGTGATAGGGTACCACGACATAGAACAGAGAGGTATCATGAAGAATGTGAGACAAGCAGAGAGGAGCGGGCTCATAGCTGAGCGAGAAGGACGCTATTCCATCACAAATCGGGGGCTTGCATGGTACTATCGAACTAGGGCAAGGGACCTAACAGAGCTGGCACGCGATTTTTCGGCACATCAAAGGGAGAGATATGTGAGAGCGGCAATCATGATATCCATCTTCATCATCATCTTCCTCCTGATGTATTTCGCAGACCCGATTAAAGTGATAGTTGACGATCTCGTGGCAAGCTTTGGCTTCGGCTAGGCCGATTCCGCGGGGAGTGATACAGGTGCAACAATAACGTCAAAGGAGCAAGATTGCTGTCCGTTGGTCATGGACTGCTATTCCAAGCCGCAACGCTTTCTCAAGAGCTCCCAATCGTGGGAAATCTGATCTTGAATGACCTTCTTGAAGTCGTCCCACTTGGGGCCTCTGAGGTGTCGGAACTGACCCTGGGATGCCCAATACTCTTCGATAGGCTTGAGTTCTTTCAGGTTCTTACTTGGACCGGACATAATCCACTCTTCACCATCTATCACCTCGTAGAGCGGATGGATTCCAACTTCCACTGCCAGCTTGGATAGCTCGATGCTCTTGGATGTGTCTGATCGCCATCCTCTGGGACATGGTGAATAGGCATGGATGAACGCTGGACCTTCGACCTCCAACGCCTTTCGGAACTTCTGCACGAAATCCCTGTAGTGGTAAGGGTCTACCGTGGCAACATATGGTATCTTATGGGCAGCAACAATCTCCGCCAGAGGTTTCTTGCGTTGCCGTTTTCCAGGTTCTACCTTGCCTGCCCATGAGGTGGTAGTTTCTTGACCGGGCAGAGTCGCGCCTGACCTCTGGATTCCCGTGTTCTGATATGCACCATTATCATACACCATGTAGACCATGTCATGGCCCCTCTCTAGGGCACCGCTCAAGGCGCCGAACCCAATGTCAAAGGTCCCGCCGTCGCCACCAATTGCAATGACATCTACGTGTTCATATTCAGAACGTCCTTTCTCGTGCATAACTGCCATTGCTTCCACCACTCCTGATGCCACGGCCGCAGCATTCTCGAACGCAACGTGAATCCATGGTATCTTCCAGGCAGTGAATGGGTATATCGTGGTGGCCACTTCAAGGCAGCCAGTGGCCTCACACACAATGGTTGGCCCTCTCAGTGCCATTCCCATCAACTTCACGATAGTTGGTGCGGCGCATCCTGCACACATCCGATGTCCGGAGGAGAGTATCTGGTCCTTATGTAGCATATCCTTCAGTCTAACTGCAGCAGGTTCGGTCATTACTTGCGCACCCCCAAGGTCTCATACATCGGAGCTTTCCCTTTCCCTAGGTACTTCTTCGTCTTCTCTATCCCCTGGACGAATGTTTCCGGAGGCACGTCACGGCCTCCCAGCCCCACAACGAAGTCAACAACAAGCGGCTTCTTCTCCACGTCATAGAGGGCACTCTTGACCTCTAAAGCAAGTGGACTTGTAACTGCTCCAAAGGACATTGCTTTCTCAAAGATCATTACAGCCTTCGCACTGCCCACCGCCTTGGCAATCTCTTTAGCTGGGAACGGGCGGAACATCTTGAGTCGAATGACTCCTATCTTCTCTCCCTTCTTTCGTAGTACGTCTGCGACAGTCTTGGCGGTCCCTCCCATGGTGCTCATTGCCAGGATGACGATGTCTGCGTCCTTTGTCTTGTACTCCTCAAACATCCCATAGGACCGTCCAGTCAACTTCTTGAACTCGGCCTCCACTTTCTTGTAGGCCTTTGGAACGTTCCACATCGCCCTGTCTTGTTGTTCCTTGAACTCGAAGTAGTAGTCTGTCAAAGCTAGTGGGCCCATGGTGATGGGGTTCTTCGGATCGAGAGGCTGAACCGGTACTCTAACACCAAGAAACTTCCGGACTGCATCATCAGGAAGCATCTCCACTCTCTCGACGTTGTGGCTCAAAATGAATCCATCAATGCCCACCATTACCGGAAGCAATACGTCATGGTCTTCAGCCAACCTGAACGCCATTATTGTGGTATCGTAGGCCTCTTGGCAGCTCTGGCAATAGAGTTGAATGAAACCACTATCTCTCATGCCCATGCCATCTGAGTGGTCATTGTGGATGTTGATAGGTGCAGAGAGGGCACGGTTTGCCACTGTGAAAACGATTGGCATTCGCATGGATGCGGCACAGTATAGAATCTCCCACATCAAAGCGAGACCCGCTGAGGCTGAGGCTGTGGCGACCCTCGCACCAACGGCAGAGGCCCCGACGCATGCTGACATTGCGCTATGCTCAGACTCTACAGGGATGACCTTGGTGTGCACTTCACCATCGGCCGCAAATCTCTGAAAGTCTTCGACTATGATTGTCTGTGGAGTTATTGGATATGCCGCAAGTACGTCAACATCGCTTTGCTTCAGGGCGTGAGCGATGGCAGCGTCCCCTGTGAGACCCTCCACTGTGATCTTGTCTTTCGGTACTCTCTCAGCCGTT
>JAEORS010000148.1:0-5322 GCA_016840795.1 Candidatus Thorarchaeota archaeon
TCTCTCTTAGACCCTCAATCCTTGCAAGTACGTGCTTTGTGCCTGCGTCTATCGAACGTTGAGCCACTTCAGGAGTAAGCATCTGATAGGTGATGGCAGACTTCAGGATTGGAAGCCTCAGGTCGGATGGGTTCCCTGTTTCAATCCAGAAATCCTCTGATGCCAACGCCAGTGGCACATCAGGAAGTGCTGCGGTTTCGTGATCTGTCAGAGCGCCAATTGAGACCTCTCTGAAACCGGATTTGTCATAGCGGTCTACACAGATGGATTCCAACTTCTGACGTCGTTGAACACCAACGTCAAGTCGCCACAGTCGAGGAGTAGATACTCGAACCCCATTGACGATTCTCCTCGATGTCCACGTCCCTCTGAGTGTTGGAGGCAGTACTCTGCGGATGAACGACAACAGTCTTCGAACCTGAGCTTGCGACACAATTGCCTGTATCCCAGCGGTGAGTCCTCCAATGGACTCGTAGAGTGGGGGGCTCGAAGCGAAGAGCAGTGCAAAGACCCTTTTGCTGGCCTCTGCCATCCCCACATTCTCAAAGAGCAGTGTCGAGAGCTGCTTCAGGCTCAAGGGTGGCTCAACGGCAGTGTGAATCTCTGAAGTCGAAATCTCGTAGGACTCTGCAAGCAAAGCTTTCAGGAATCTCCCAGTTCTTTCCAACACGCTTGAAGCGACCACAGTGTGTCCGACTACCTCAATGTAAGCGCCATCTGGAGGTGGTTCCATCCCAGCAGGCAATTGTACGAAAACTCCTTCCAAAAGCCATGGACTGGGTGCAAGCAACACCAATGACTCATCATGTGTATGATGGGCAAAGCCACGGTAGAGATGTTGTTTTCCATGTGTCGGTTCTTTGAACTCCTTCAAGAAGCGTAGTTCCCATCCAGCCAGTTCCGAACCGTACTGTCTGGTGAAGACATCACTTGCAGAAGCAACATCGCCCAGTGGGTCAGTTCTGTCTACAAGATGAGCAGAGATGTCTTCTTGGTCCATTTGCAGCACTCCAGTGTCCTTAGTCATACAGAGTCATATTGTCAGTGATTTGTCACATAGTGGCCTCTTGTTGTCCTTCTCTCCGCAGATACTCGCGGTACGCGCCAGGGTACTTCTCTGCAAGCTGCTCTATGGTCGGTAGCCGCTCTTGATAGGGCGTATAGGCCTCACCGAGTTTGACACTTTCTAGCTCGTTGTCAATCACGGGCTTGAGTTCATGGTTGATTTCGAAACCTATGAAGTGCCTCCAGCTGCATTTGGCAGCGACCGCAGTAGTACCGTTGCCCATGAACGGGTCCAAGACAACGTCCCCAGGTCCTGAAGAGAAGTCGATGCATGTCATCACGACATCTGTCGGGAGCTTCGTGCTGTTCTTCACTTCCCTAGTTCTGTATTTGCGTTTTACAGCCCACACATCCTCGGGGTAGTGCTTCACCTTGTTGAAGAAGTAGTTCCTAGAATCCTTGGCAATGAAGATGACGTGATAGTGACTCGTCACAAATCTGCGCCTTGTGAAGACTCCAAACGGATAATACCAGACTATGTGGTTCAGAGTTGTCAAACCGGCCTCACGAACCTCTCTGAGTACAGGTTCGAGATTAGTCCAGCCCGAGAATATGTAAGCTGAACCCTCTGACCTCAGAATGCGTGGTATCTCTCGAATCCAACTCTTGGTGAATTCGTCGTATGACTCTGAAACTTCTTCGTAGCCATCAACAACCAGAGAAACATCTCTATTGTAGGCACCACTCTTTCCATCAAAGTCGATTCCAAAGGGAGGGTCTGCTATGACTAGATTGATTGAACCATCAGGAATCCGGCGCATACCTTGGATGCAATCCTCATAGTACACCCGGTCAAGGCCAACCTGTTCTGAAGGCGCCTGTCGCTCTTCGTATAATTTTCGCGCTTCTTCAACTGTCCAATCAAGCTGTGGCTTGAAGTAGAACTCAGCTAAATTCGGAACGTATCTTTGAGCGCGTCGCCGAGCAGAGGCCTCTTTTTCCCCTTCTTTTGAGTTAGTCGTCATAGGGACAGCCGCATTCCTTTGTTCGACGGTCCACTTAAAGCATTGTGCAGATTCCGACGATATTGGGCGTTAAAGCAGCTCAGATGGGTCTAAGCCTCTGACCATTGCCTTCTTTGTCATCCAATCCAATAGGGATTCTGGAGGCTCGACTTCCCCTCGTCCTTCTCTTGGCACGAGCTCCAGTGCCTCCTCGGGACACTCAATGACACACACACCGCAACCTATGCATCTGTCTTTGTCTGCAACGCTGACATCTTCAGGAATGCTTAAAGCTCCGAATTGACACCGTTCAACACAGGTGCCACAGCCTGAGCATAGATCTGAATCCACATTGATGATGAAATCTGAATCAACGAAGGCATTTGGCTGATCATACTCTGTCAGCCCTCTGAGTACCCCGCAGCAACAGGTGCAGCAATTGCAGATGTAGGTCTGTCCACGTTGAACGTTCATCGTGCAATGCACAAGCCCGGCCTCTGCCGAGTCACGCAGTAATCTCAGGGCATCCTCTTTACCGATTGGTGTCGTGAGTTCATCATCATCGAAGGCGTTCTCTCGTCTTGGAGCCAAGGTTATACACACTGTGGTAGGATAGGAACAGGGCTCGCCAATCAATCCCCTCTGCTTCTTGCAGATACACTCCCTTACTCCCCAAGAGGCTGATGTTTCAACCAGTTTCTCTGCCTGCTCATAGGGATGAATGATGAGATCCGCGCTTACCGACTTGTTCACAGGAACTACCTTGAAGATTGGAGGCGCAGTATTGAAGAGAGACCCACCCCTAGTCTTCTCGAAGTACTCCTGACAAAGCTTGGCAAACTCCTCGTCCATTCGGCCGAGTTGCTCTTCATATATGCCAATTGCAAAGGGCATGAGAGCGTATTTCCTCATTCCGGCAGAACGAGATATCCAGCCACTAATCTGTCCTTTCTCAACCATTGTTTCTAGTAGCTCTGTGGTCTGTTCTAGGGGCAAATCTAGGCGCGCAGTGATCTCCTCTGCAGTTTCGCCACGCAGTTTCAGCTTGCTTGCGAGTGCAGCCTCCTCAGGAGTAAATATCCATTGTAGTACCTTGAGATGAGTTCCATCCTCAGTATGCGCATAACCGTTGGGTATAGTGTCTAGGACCGCTGCGAGTCTGACGTAGGGATCATCTGACATCATTGAGAACCTCTTCGCACTTCGGTCTACGAAGGGCAATTTAGAGTTATCCCAAGAGGGCTGAGTTCAGCATTGACCTTCTCAACGGTTTCCACACAGCTGTACCCTTTTCCCAGGAGGATATGTGCGAGACTCTGCTGGTAGGGGGGCAAGAATGGGATGTTGCTTGACTCCAAGATTGCTCTATACTCCTCCCTGATCCTCTTGTCCTGAAGATATTCCTCAAGCTGTGGAAGCGTACTTCCATTCTCAAGAATCATGTTTCGAATCTTCTCCAAGAAAAGGGGCTTGGGCACATTCACCGACTCGCCGAAGAGGCGCCGCACATTCTTCTCAAACCATTCGCGGATTCTGTCGACTCGACAGTACGGAAGTACAACGACCTCATCTCCACCGTACGGCATGACTCTCACGAGACTCCTAGTTTCGGCCGAGAAGACAAAGTCAGGCAGGTTGGTGTAGCCCACCTCAGATATGTCAAGTCCTCTTTCTTTGAGTTCTTCATTGAGAGAAGGAAGCGTGTAGGGTCTGCCTTCATCTATCCCTTCCTCAACAATTCTAACCAGAGTTTCAAAGGCTTCTCTATTCTCCTTTGACAGCCGGGACATTTGTTCAGACAGCGTGTCCGGTAGGCGAAGAATAGTGGCGGGTAGGTCGCCTTCGCGACCAATATAGCCCTCAGATTCAGCCCAACTCAGAAAGTCATTCCAACTCTGAAAACCCAAATCCTTCTCGTTGAAATCTTGATTCAGAGACTGCATCACATACTTGACGTTACCTAAACCAGGCTTGTTTCCGGCTTCCTCCACAGTCTGAATGGCCTCTTGTAGTATAGCTCCCATGATGTGCCGCATCTCAGAGATGCTTCGGACGCGTTCCTCACATCGACCTACGTCGGGACAGTCTAGTGAGATTCTTCTGAACGAGTGGACATCAGTATACTTCGTCGCGAGGTCTGTCATCTCATATGCTGTGATTAGGGGGTTGCTGATGACCCACAGACCTAGACCGCGGTGGCGAATGGCTCCTGCAATCAGCTTGAAATCTCCGTCCCCTGTAATCAGAACATAGCAGGTTGTTTCAGGGTAGTGAACCATGTGATCTGTAATGTAGGCCGCCATTCTGTAATCAGCGGCATTGTCTCTGCTGTCGGGAACATGTATGACGTCATATCCAAGGTTGTAGAGCTCCTCCGCCGCTTGACGGCGGTTGGTCCAATCTGCAAATGCATAGGACTTAACAACAGTCCCGGCCTCTTGAATCGCCTTCGTCATCTCTCTGTGTGTTCTGAAATCCTCATGAACATTCTCGAAGTCCCAGAACACTGAGATATTTGGCCTCGATTCAGATTCGGTCATCCATCGTCCACCAGACAAGGTGCGATATGGCCGCAAGCCTATAAAGAATACCGACCGTCCTTGTGAATAGCCACCTTCTTGACCGGAGCCGTAATTATGTGAGTTCAATCCTGATACGAAATGACTGGGTGGTCACAAACAAGCAGCTTTGCGCATTCTTCTTCTATGAACATGTTCTCCTATGGTGACTTCTTTGATGGCAGTGTCAACATCCTTTCAAGAAGGAATCAAGTGTTTCATTCTATGTAGCTGTTGGACTAGACCAAGTCCCTTATTACTCATATAGGATGAGTACCATACCGTCAGAGAGGACATACCACGGTCAAGGTAATTGAGCGGTAGATCATGGCAAATGAAGAGATGTTCATGCGCGAGAGGAAGGCTTTCCACCTCATTGCTGAAGCGGCCCTCCAGCCAAGAGGCAGTCCGGAACTCTACCGCAGGGTCCTAAGTGAGATAGCTGAAACACTCGAGTTTGACATTGGAACTCTAAGACTCTTCGACGAAGAGGAGGGCGTTCTTCGGCTGGAGGCTGTGGTCGGGTTGCCTGGAGGAGAAGTCCAAGATCCTGTGTCCTTGGATGACCCAGAGTATCTTGCCGCCCGTGTGGCACGGACCAAGACACCCATCTTCGAATCGGACGTTTCGAAGAGTGCTGAGCTGAAGTCCAGAATGAAAGTTATCGAAGCACTTGGAATAGAGTCTCTAATTTTCTGGCCCATAGTGGGTGCAAACGACGAGCTACTCGGAGTCATGAACGTTGCCAACCGCAC
>JAEORS010000149.1:0-5304 GCA_016840795.1 Candidatus Thorarchaeota archaeon
GAATATCGCTGCAAAGAGAGGTCCGATGAGTGTGAATTGGACCAGTATCATTGAGGTCATGAGGACCGTCTGATGTGCAGATGACTTCGTGTCCTCGTAGTTAGGGTTCTGAGCCGTTACTCCCATGCTTACCATGACTGCGCCACAGACCGTAACGAATGCCGCGCAGAAGATTTGGAGTCCTGACAGAGGAGTCAGATTGAACATGAAGACCATCGCAAGGGCCGGTGCTAGACTGAGAGGAATCGCCATCAAGAACCCTGTTGCAACGCGGGCCCTCATGAAGCGCGATGCTCCCTTTGGGGCGCTCCGAATGATCCAGAGCTGATCCTTAGACTCAAGGAATCCAGTACCAGCAAATGGGAAGACACCTACTATGCCAATCATTATGCTAATCATCGGTAGGATCTCTGCGGCCTCAAACACCTCTCCCTCCATTATGGTCATCTGTTGGATTAGGATAGGCAGTATAATGGCCAGGACTACTCCATAGAAGATCTTAGAGAGATTCTGTGCCTTCCTGCCGAAGTCCTTCAGACTCACAATCGTGAGTGCACCAAAGGGACCCTTTGCTACACTGCGGATGCCTCTGAGAAAGATGTTCTCCCGCCCAACAGTAGTGACGGTTTCAGTCCGTACTCCTGCGCTTATCGTGAAGACTCTGTCAGCTGCGGCAATTGCGATGAGCACGAATGCCAGACCAAAGGCAGCCATCAGCAAGGCACTCGTCAGCATGTCGAGTTGTAGGATTGCGCCAAAGGCAAGTATCTGAGACCCGGTTAGACCAATCCCATTGAACGTGATGGTGACCCAGCTCACCAAGTCTGCTGGCCATGTGAAAGGCATCACTAGGAATGCGTTCATTCCAAGGATGTCAGACAACTGTGGCATGAAAAACATCATACCATACATGGGTATGATGACTATGAGTGCGACCACCACTGAGAGAGCCTTGGCAATGTCGTTTCCACGTGAAGAGTCACCAAGTCTAGCTTGGATAATTGCCGTGACAAAGTTCGAAAGCCAGATTGTTGAGAGGACCATCAACGCAATCACTGTATATACAAGTGCTTGGCCGATGAGAGATACTTCAAAGGCCAGCATGAAGGGGGATATCAGCAGCGGGGCAAATACCATGACGATTAGTCCGTACATCGGTATCTTGCCGACAAATGTCCCAGCAAGAATGTCCCTTGTCTTCACATTGTTTGAGAGGAAGATTTCCCACTGTCCAATCTTGATCTCCTGAAGAGCATGTGAAAGGGGAAACAGCAGCAGCAGTGCCCAGAGAAACAGCATCACTGTACGCATAAGTCCAGGGAACATCACCATCAGAAAGGTGCGCATGACTTCCATGGGCATGATTGCCCCTAGGAATCCACCAATGATCATAGGAGCAAAGTATGCAGCCCATGCTGCGGCAAGGACGTACATTAGGGTGACAGTCAACCTCCGATGCCTTCTCAGTCCGGAAGTCAGCACATAGAACTCTGCCTTGGCGATGTGATACCACTTACGTGTCATCATTTCACCTCCAAGCTAGAAGGACCTCACGGTCAACCTTGCCGCCGACTATCTTGAGGTATGCATCCTCTAGGTTCCGTGCCCCTGCTGATTCTATGATCTCTTGGGGAGAACCTCGAGTGACTAGCTCACCTTGATTGAGAAGACCAATGACGTCACAGACATCCTCAGCAAAGCCCGTCATGTGAGTACAGATGAAGAACGTCGTGTCAGTTTCCTCTGCCAGGACCAGAATGATATCCTTGATGATTGCAGTTGCACTGGGGTCGAGTCGGGATGTGGGTTCGTCCAGAAAGACCAGCTTGGGCTCATGAAGCAGCGTGGAAGAAACCAAAACCTTCTGCTTCATTCCAGAGGAATATGACTCAAGAAGATCATCTTGTCTGCCCTCAAGGCCGAGTATACCAAGTAGACTGTCAATCCGTCTGTGTAGGCCTGAGCCATTCCTGCCATTTAGAGCTCCAATAAACTCTAGGAACTCAACAGCAGAGAGCTTAGAGTATAGGCCAGGTGTTTCCGGAAGCAGTCCGGTGACAGCCTTCACAGCATCACGATCTTTGCTGACATCAAGACCGCAGACTTCTGCGTAGCCGCTAGTTTGCTTTAGTAGACCGGAGAGTATCCGGACGGTTGTCGTCTTCCCCGCACCGTTGGGACCAAGGAAGCCGAACCTGCTGCCCGACATCACCTCTAGGTCTAGATTTCTTACAGCCTGAACCGTGTCAAATGACTTGTTCAAGCGTTGAGTTCGGATGGTTACATCGTTCTTTGCCAATGTTCTCACCGTGTAATTGTTTACTTCTACGTGGTAAACAATAACCTTATTAATATAAACTTTCCTAATAGCGTAGGTAACATTAACCCGAAACCTTTATAGCTGGGTTTTGGCTAGTGCTGCGAGGAATATGACGATGATACTCTCTGTTCACGAGGCAGTTGTCTGGTGGGAATACCATCATGGAAAGATTACCAGCGATATCGCTAGTGAGTATGAGAGCGGACAGCCAGCCCCTCCATATGTCTACAGACTCTTTGAGGATTCCAAGCGTGAGTCCGAGAGGCAAGGCATACAACTTGTACAATTGAAGGACACACAGTATGTTTCTAGAGTGCTGAACCGGGCAAAGGGCAAGATCGGGAAGATCCTCAGGGAACACGCAAAGAGTCATCGACTTGACGTCGAGAGTGTCCTTGACGAGAAGGGCATTCTTATTGGCTTTGACTATCAGGCCAATACTCAGGTGTACATTGTGTTCTCCCTTCAGGACGGTGTAATAGTCTGGTACAAGCATGATTCGTATGCTGGTAAGCTATGCCCCGACTGTCCGAAAAGGGATGAATGCAGAAATACCTTGGACACAGTCATCGAAGAGTACGACATCGAGCTCAGACCTGATGAGCTAGAACTGTACATGACAGAACAATCCATTGCCATCTTCAACAAAGTCGCAGCCGCACCATCTCCCAAATACAAGAGATCAGAAGGAAGTGGATAAAGAATGGATGAGTACGGAAATGGAAGAGTAATCAAACCGCCAATTGAAGCAATAGGTTATGGCAAGGTGTTCAGGCCATCTTCGGCCTTGAGGAACAAGTATTGGTTCATCGCCATAGTCAGCTTGCTGTCCATATATGTGATCACTGCTGGAGCTTTCTTCGGCACTTTCTATCTGGTATACATGTTCAATAGCGACTTGTTGCAGTATGAAATCTGGTTCAATGCTTTCTGGTTACCGGTGAACATGTGGTTCTGGTTGATAGGACTTGCTGTTCTAATACCAGCCTTCGTTCTGATACCGATATACCTGAACAGGTTTGAGTACTCGGTCAGAGGAGAGTCGGGTGAATCCCTTCCAGAGATCTACGTACGGAAGGGACTAGTCGATATCACAGAGAAACACGTTCCGCTTAGGGCAATCACAAACATTGCGAGTCGAACAGGACCTTTCGACCGGCTCTTCGGGATTGGTAACGTCGAGATACACACAGCGGGGTACTCAGGCGGTCCATATGAAGGGGGCAAACCAGAGGAGAAGATAGAGGGAATCGTGTTCTATCAGGAACTGAGGAACTTCATCCTCAGTGAGATGCGCAAACTGAAAGGCTCTTCATATGCATTGACAACAGAAATATTGACTGCTCAGGATGCCTCAGTGGAGGAATTGACGCTGGCCACTCTTCAAGATATGCACGAGCTCTTGAGGAGAATCAATGACAAGATTGACAGAGGAGGTGTGTAGATTGGACGACCGTGGAGAACGAGTAATCAAGCCACCAATGGAGGCAATAAAGAGTGGTAAGGTGTTCAAGCCGGCAAGGGCATTCATATACAAAGGTTGGCTGACTGTCATTCTAGCGGCTGTCATCCTATGGGTTCTTGCCATGCTATGCTGGTTGGGAATAGGATACATAGTGATAGTCATTGATGACGGGATTCCATTCTCTGGGTTTGTGGCCTACTTCAACGACTGGTGGATGCCCGTCAATTTCTGGTGGTGGGTCATCAATGCGTTCTGGGCTATCCCAGCAATTGTGATTTGGCCGTTCTATGTGAACAGATTCGAGTACTCAGTTATTGCTCATTCTGGCGAAACGATGCCCGAGATTTACGTGCGCAAGGGAATAGTCACAGTCACGGAGAAGCATGTGCCTTTCCGCACCATCACAAACATCTCTAGCAAGGCCGGCCCGCTGGATAGGCTGTTTGGAATTGGCAGTGTTGAGATCCAGACAGCCGGTTTCTCTGGAGGAGCTCAGGCGGGAGCAAAGCCCGAGGAGAAGCTGGAGGGACTTCACATCTTCGAGTCTGTGAGGGACTTTGTCCTGAGAGAACTTCGAAGATTCACCGGACAGTACGTCACTGGTACTGAAGTGGTCACACCCTTTGAGAGACCTGTGCCTTCACTTGAAGGCAGCCTTCAAGACGAAATCCTAATCACTCTAAGAGAGATACGAGATAGCGTGGCACCGATTCGAGATGTGCTTGATGAACTGAAGAGAGAGAAGGACAAGTAGCAATGACATCTGGAAGCAGGGTAATCAGGCCCCCTATAGAAGACGTTGAGAGTGGAAAGGTCTTCAAACCCTCGAAGGCCTTCCGAAATAAGTACTGGTTCACTGCCATCTTCGCGGCCATAAGCATCTGGCTAATGTTGGCCGGTCTGATGCTAGGAATCGGGTGGCTGGCGTTCGTTGTGTTCGGGGCAGGTGGGGGCATCACGGGTTATGTAGGATGGCAGTCAATGTTCTGGGGAGTGGTGAGCTATTGGTACTGGATTCTGACAGCAATCTGGCTCATTCCAACGCTGATTGCCGTTCCGATCTACATCAACGCGATTGACTACTCCGTGATAGCCAAATCAGGGCAGACTATGCCCGAGATATACGTGAAGAAGGGGATCATCAATATCACCAGAAAACACGTGCCCTTCAGAACAATCACGAACTTATCGAGTAGAGCCGGTCCCTTCGACCGATTGTTTGGAATAGGTAGTGTCGAGATTGAGACAGCGGGGCAGTCAGGAGCATCTTCAGTTGGCCCCGAGGAGAAACTGGAAGGAATCGTGTTCTACGAAGAGCTCAGGGATTTCATTCTTAGAGAGCTGAGGAGATTCAAAGACCCATACGTCACAGGGACTGAAGTGGTAATACCTGAGGATGACACTGTTATCCGGGTGGGCGGCACGATTGAAGACGAGATTCTCGGTGTACTGAATGAGATTCGTGATTTGCTGCGGGAAAGAGGATAGGGTGAGCACCATTATGACGAAGGGGAGCTCT
>JAEORS010000150.1:0-5272 GCA_016840795.1 Candidatus Thorarchaeota archaeon
TGGTCGTGCTGGATGAATCAATCAATTGTCTGCAAACATTCATCAGGTCTTTTTGAGTGGGGGTTTCACCAGAACTGGAGAAGTGTCGTTTCAGCTCAATTATCGCTCTGTCTGCTTCGAGATCGGAGAGTCCGCTGAGCCTGAGCTTGCCTCTCAGAGCCGCCAAAGGATAGGGCATTCTTACGCCTCGATGGCTGATTCTCATAGGGTCACTTCTGAGTAATGTTCAGTCCTGACCACATCATGAGAACCGGCTCAAAAGGACTTCCATGTACAGTATCCCTTGCCCTCTCGGCCCGGATCTCCTCGAAAAGATCTGCCGCTCTTTGTTCTGGGTCTCTTGCGTCGTGGTGCAAGTCCCATGAAGGGTTTGCTCATGTCCATTGACTCATTGACAAACTCGACGGGATGTTCTGACTGCACAATCTCGCCTTGCAGGCCTATGGCCAATTGCATGCATTCATCGTAGACAATTGCTCTGCCTCCACGCAGGAGGTAACTCCCTCCAACCTCAACGTATTCTCTGTCAAGATTCCAAAGCGTTAATGTGATTATTCCCGTAGAATCCCCTACCACTGCCTCAGTCAGAAGGTGCTTGGTGCCCCACTTTCGCGAGGTGACTGTCCTTGGTTCATCCTTGGAGAGGACTCTGAACTGCACCTTTATGTTTCTACATTCAGGAGTGATTTCTGCTATGCCGGTCACACACGCAGGATTCTCTCGTCGTGCCCGACTGTCATTTGCTTGGCTCAAGTCATGTCATCCAGGAATACGTACACCATGGATGCTAAAGAAGACCTATCGACTTTTGTGATTCCCCAGTACCATTCATAAGTTGGTTATACTGTATATACACACAAGCCGCCTCAGACTCGCAGAATCTGATTTAGCACCCCGATTCGGAGCTCTGCACCATGAAAACAATCGTCTTCATCATAGATGACGAGAAGCCAGTAGTTGACGTACTCAGTCAGTTCTTAGAGAGATTCATCGAAGATCTTGAGGTAGTTTCAGCCAATGATGGAGAAGAGGCAATAAAAACGGCAACGAGGCTTGCCAATGAGAACAGTCTTCCCCACATCACACTAATGGATCTGAAGATGCCTGTCATGGATGGAATAGAATGCACCCGGAAGCTGACCGAGATATGTGTCGAGAACATTCACATTCTTACAGCACACGTCGACCGGGATTTGATTGGCCGGGCAGTTTCTGCTGGAGCAAAAGGGCTCCTGATGAAGAGCGAAGGCATGAGGACAATTGCCACCAAGGTCACGGAGATGGTGCGCGGCATCCGGCAACTGGACTAGTGAAGATGCCCTTGAGGCAATCCGTCTGCACAATGCTTTTCTTTTGTAGACATGTCTGTGTGCTTCCAGAGTAAACAAGGTGAGGTACAAAGGATGCCACGCTATCGCCATAGGAAAAAGATACTATCTTTGGCCGTTTTTGCAGCACTGGTTCTCTTATGTAGTGCATCTCTGGCTGCAGCGCAACCCCCGGGCTGGTTTGGTGACGATCATCTTCATGCTTTCGTTTCCATCAATGGAACTAGCATTACGCAGACCAGTCAGACTGAACCTGTTGAGATAGACCTCGAAGACTACACAACTATCTACATTCAGATTGATGTTGTGGGGTCTGAGGCGATTTTCAATCTCAACGGTACCATAAGCTTCTTCTACCAGAGTTTCAAGATATTCGAACTCTTCTTGTCTCAGAACGAAACAGTAGCGTTTTTGTCACCTGCTGACCCTATCTTGCCCGTGGAGGCCCTGATAGACTTCGGGGCGATACTTACTACCTCCCTCGGAGGATTTGAGATAGACCTCGTCACCGGACAGTTTGAAGCATCAGTCAGCATGTTGTACTACCTCGAGGGCGAAACGCCGGGGGTAGATACTCCCCACAGAATCGAACAGCCTTTCTTCCTCCTTATCCCTCCGAGTAGCTTCCTTGATTCGGTTACATCAGTAGCTGGTGTGGCAACTGCCATAGCGACAGGTACAGCAGTGGTCGGAGTGGGGGCCAACTTCAAGAATCTGTTCGACGGAATGAGTACAGCTCACAAACTCAGATCCATACAGAAGAAGGCCTCCGAGATTCGTTCCTTGCCTGATCTTACTGTGCTCGGAGCACTTCCAGCACTGTTCTCAGTTGTAGCTGGGATGGTCAAAGTCAAGAAAAAGAAGAAGGACGAAGAAGAGCCGGAAACTAAGGAAGGCGTGAGCGAGTACATTGTTCGTCAGCGTGTTCGTGCTCTTGCGCATGACGCTTGGCGTCAAGACAGATGTCCTAACTGTAGGACGAAGTGGCGAGAGAATGCCACAAACTGCAAGAAGTGTAAGATCGACGTAGACGATGCCAAGAACTCGTATGCAGAGCTTCTTGCCTCAAGGGTAGACCCGGCTTTGAGGGTGATGAGTAGGAAGAAGTCTCTCTCTATCCGCAAGCTCGCTAAGAGAACCAAGTCGAGCGAGTATAATGCTGGAGTGATTGGCGCTGCGATGGTCGATACTAAGGTCACGGAAATACAGAAGATCGAAACACCACTACGCAGCTTCGTTATGAACATTGGAGGATTGGCCTTCCTCATTCTGACCTGGCAGCAACTCCTCGGTGGAGCCGCTAGCCAGTTTCAGACTACTCTAACTGTTGTTGGAGGTGCCCTCTCCTTAGGTGTCATCGTAGCACTATATGTTTCCCGCAGGACTCAGATCGAGAAGCTCAAATCGCAGCTTGATGAGCAAGACATTCCCGTCGTCGAAGAGGCTCCACCCGCGGTGCCTACTGAACCGATTGAAGAGAAGCCCTCTTACGATGATTATGAGGCGCCCGAGGAAGTATTTGAGGCAGAAAGTGACTCTGTGTCTGAATACGGAACAGAGGAATCTGAACAAGCTGAATTACCAGACGGGAGTCTGGATGAATCTCACGAAGACTTTGAATAGTGAGAGTAGCGATGGCTCGGATGAGCCATCATTCATCCATTTCTTCTTCGTGGTATAGATCCACGTCCTCCGGTTCCTCTTCCAGTGCTGGCGTTAGCTCAGGGGTAGTCCTTCGTCTTGCAGCACTTCCCGCCCGACCAAGTATCTTGATAATCTGCGAGGAGATGTAGGGTATTATGACCAGGAACACAACTGGCATTAGCACAATAACGCCCAATGCATAGCTCTGGAGAAAGTCCATCGACATGACTGTTGCTGCACCCACAACAACGAGAAACATCAAGAACTTGATTCTTATCGAGGAGCTGAATCTGCCTATCATGGAAGTCTTCTCTTCCTCGACGATGTCGATAGGCGTTCCTGATTCCTCCATCCTTTCGATTTTCTTAATGCCCTTGCTCGCTTCTCTGTAGAGATTCACGACCACAACGATAATCGACGATACGTATGCTGTGAAGATTGTGGTCATGATTGCAGGTACACGGAAGTCCCCTATTGCAAAGGACTGGTCAATAATGTAGTGCTTGAACCAATCAATCTCTGTCCCATAGTTGAGCATCATTACAATGACCAAAGGTACGAACACGAGATGCCATAGTCCAAGAGCCATTCTCCTTCTGCTCAGAGCCCCCCTGATGAGAACGGCCGAAACCGCGCTTCGGTAGAGCCAAAGACCGTATAGAAGCACAGAGCTTCCCAGCAGAACGACCGTCAGTACCAGAGCAAGTCCATATTCTCCTGCCGAGTAGTACATGTACGAGCCTGCAAGTCCGATTCCGCTTGCTGCAACTATGAGCAAGTACAATCGATCCATTCGTCTTACGGACTTCTTGAGTCCCTCCAACGACTTATCATCAACTCTTGTCGAAGCCGCCAATCTGAAGTATACGAACATTCCGATAAGGCTCAGGATGAAGGACAATCCTGCACCGAGACTGATTGACTCCGTTGACATCGTCAGGTCTGGCACAGCCGGTGAGACTGTGATTGTTTCTTCTTCGACTTTTGTCGCAACGTGCTCACCGCTAGCAGTTATGACGGCCGCGAAATCGCCGTAACCCTCGGTCGTCGGGAGATACGGAAAGAACGCATGATATTCCCCAACGACATCTGTTTCCTGTGCGGTCATGATTGGCATGTTCATCAAAGAAACCGAAACGTCCAAACCGGGAATGGGATTGCCATAGATGTCTTGAATCGCAATTACGACATCGAGGGGCTGCCCTTGGGTTGGAGTTTCCTGAATCACAGTAATGTCAAACACCAACTGGCCAGTCACTGTGAGGACTCCACGGACTGGCTCACCAGTTTCAATATCTGTATGACTAATCGAGATCGTATAGTTGTATCTTCCAGGTGACCATCCCGAGGTAGACAGAGTGGCTGCGTACGTGCCCTGAGTGCCTTCTAGCATACTGTAGGACAGAGCCTTCACGAAGAAGTTCACAGTCCCTCCAGCTACCGGTCGATTGATCCAGTCCCTAAGCAAGAGCTGCATGACAGTCTGACCTCCCTGCTCGATAGTCCAACCCTGCGAGGAGGAAATCTCGGCAGAAGACGCGGCATCAGCATAGGCTCTGATATCGAATACATCAGACCAGGGACTGGCGTACGTCGCATTTGCATAGACTGTGAAGTTGTTCGGGCCCATGAGGAAGTCAGCTAAGACCATTAGTACATATTCTGGCTCACCGTCTGTATGTGTAGCTGTATAACGAGTGCCGTTTATCTCTACGATCACAGATGTGCCCTCAAAGACAGGTCCGTACCTGTCCTTGACGAACACACTCACTTCAAAGTGTGATCCAGCCTCGACTCGAGGTACATAGAATATATTCGGTTCTAGCTCTCCGAAGACCTGCACAGTAATCTGAGTGGAAAGGGAACCTATGATATCTGGCTTAGTGACACGCAGATCGAACGTTCGATTTCCAATTCCCAAGCTCACGTTGTGTGAGAATCGATAGCTGCCCGGAGAAGTGCTACTCTCTATGAGGTGAAACTCTTCTGGTCCACTCTTTAGAGATACCTGAGCATTGTCGATTGGCTGTCCGAAGGAGTCCGTGAGGTTGAACCATGAAGTCACGAGGTCATCCTGCTGCACAACTCCTGGGAAGTCACTGCTCACGAGGAGACTTGAGGCAAGAAGGTTAACGCGGATGACATGGCCTCCTACTCCCGGACCCACAGCGTACGGATGTGTAGCTGTGCCGATAATGGCATGCGTACCTGCTGAGAGCTGCACCTGAGTCATCTCGAAGACGTAGGACTGATTCACTGGGGTTGCTGCATAGTCCATGCCACCAATATTGACTGTGACT
>JAEORS010000151.1:0-5226 GCA_016840795.1 Candidatus Thorarchaeota archaeon
CCCACTCTGCAAGTCTTCATGCTGTGCACCAGTTCTTCGAGATGTGGTTCCCACAGCGCATGGATGTCCTCTCCGTAGTACTCCTCGCCATATCTTCGGTAGATATCGAGGTGTCCAACTATGTCGAAGAGTCCGGACTCTAGCGAATCAATGATTAGTCTGTAGTAGTGGTCACCAAGCTCACTCAGTCCGTACTCTCGAAAGATATCAATCGCCTCTTCCTTGAGGGAAATGGCCTTGTGATCAACGAGATGTACTGACCCTATGATGAGGTCAAAGTGTGTACTGTGGAATGCCTCCGGGAGTTGGTCAATGACACCTGGATAGAGGTCCACCTCTACTCCGAGTCTTACCTTCAAATCTTGGTCTGCGAATGCGTCACCCGCGTTTCTTATACTCGACTCGTAGTCCTCAAGCCAGTCTGGTGAGTAGATGCTTACCTTCTCTCCTCTGAGCATCACGAAATCCTCTTGTCTCACGGGATCCGCATCCAAGTGAGTTGTAAAGCATATTTCTTGAAGCCCCTTCTGAACTGCCGCCTCGCAGAATTCCTCCACTGACCCTCTTGCATCAGCAGAGTACGATGGGTGGATATGGTAGTCGATCATCAACATATCGGCCTCAAGAAGACGCATTTGACGTTACCTACTGGTCCATTCTCGTACTAATGAGTACACTCGTGCAGTTAGTCTGGAACCCGGATGAGATCGAGTGCGATTGGTGTGTCCCCCTTAGAATCCTTTGCTTCTTTCAACAGGGCCGCGAATACCGTTGCCAGACCAGTGGTTACAACCAAGAACACAATCGACATTGGCAAACCATAGATATCTCCAATCCAACCAAAGACAATCGGAGACAAAGCCCCTGGTATTGCACCGATTGAGAACAACAGACCAAATGCCAGTCCTTGTGACTGCCTCGGAACAACTTCAGTCTGAAATGCCGTATTGGGAGGAACTCCCAGAAAGAAGAAGAACCCTATTCCGATGAGTACCAATAGGAGCGCGACTCGGCTCAATGATGCGTTGAGTAGCAGCAGGAACGGGGTTGAAACTCCGGTAGAAACAACGAGGAACGGAACTCGTCTTCCAACCCTGTCCGACAAGGGTGCAGAAACGATCTCTCCGACAAGTCCAGCAACAAGCATCACAGTTGTGAAGGAGCCTGCCAGGATTGGATCGTAGGAGTACTCACTCTCTACTAGATAGAGAGGCATCAGAAGAGTGGTGCACCGGAACGACATACCTCTGAGAGCCATCAGGACGACCAGAAGGGCAAAGTTCCGCGTCCATCCGTCTGAGCCATCTCCCTCTTCGTGGCTTCTCTCCTCTTTGGAATGCCCCTTACGTGAATATGCCATGAGTGCGGTCACTGGGACAAACAGGGCAAAACCTGCTATCGAAAGCAAGACAAAGGACTCCCGCCAACCCCCAAGTATGACAAGTAGAGTGACACCTAGGAATGGTATGACCGCCATTCCGACAAGTCCCCCTATAGCTTGGATTCCAGTTGCTGTCGCCCTGGACGTTTTCGGAAACCTCTCTGCCAGTGCAGGAAAGACACTCGGATGGTAACCTGACGCCCCTACTCCTAGAAGAAGCATTGCAGATGTCAAGAAGAGAAAAGTCGTGGCAAAACTGGACACCAACATTATCGCAGCAGCCAGCAGGATACTTGCGGGAATGAAGATGTCTCTCCATCCTTTGTCTCCCAAGTAACCTACAACAAGATGTGATACGGTCATTGTCACAACGGCCGCACTTGTTACTATGCCTGCTTCAGTAAGTGTCAGTGAGAGCTCGTCACGGATGATGGGTAGAAATGGCGACAACGCACCCGTGTAGATATGGTTGAAGAAATGGGCTATTGTTGACGCAATCAAGACCGCGTATGAAGATCTAGTCACCTTGCCCAACTCTAAGACTCACATCCATCATTGCGTGCTTCGGTGGCAACAAGACTTTGTGTTAAGCATACTGATATTGCACCTTCTCGGGTCCTCGTCTAAACTAGGGTCTAATGCTTCGATTGTGTAGTGCACTGGCTATCAGTGCGGCCTCTACTCCAAGAGAATGAAGCTCGCGTAGGTCCTCCCGGCTTCTGACTCCTCCTCCAGCTATGATTCCCATATTGGTGTTGCGACAGACCTCAATCAGTCCGGGATGGACCGGTCCTTTGCCAGATCCTACTAGCGAGAGTTCTAGGACTATCAACTCGCGCAGACCTGAAGACTCCATCAATCGGGCCGCATCCCAAGGTCCTTTGTCACGGAAGTCCAAGCACGAGCTGAGCGTCTTCCCCTTCATCAAGTCGAGAGATCCAACAACCTCCTCCGAATGATGCTCCGCGATTTCTCTCATAGCTTCTAGCGATTCGATTGTTTCTGTTGCTATTACCACTCTAGAAACTCCGAACCCCAGGAGTCTTTCAACATCTGCTTGGCTTCTCACACCAGCATCAAGGAGGATCCCAACCCTGTCGGCCAATTCGGTCACCGATGACATGTTGTTTCCAGTTCCTGATATGGCATTCAAATCTGCGACGTAGATCTCGTCAGTGTTGAAGACGTGCCTGAATGCTTCAGCGACGTCAATTGGATCTGACCCCTCCACAATTCTGCTCTTGATTGGCTCATACCTCTCTCTTCGGCCTGCAACTCCATGGACGACTTGTGAATCCATGATGTCCATGACGGGAATTATCCGAGCTTCGCGTTTCATAGCTGACTTTGACAGTTTCTGTAAGAGTCTTATAGCTTACTGACTCTTGTCTACTCCGGGTTGACAATGCGAGTATTTGTCTACGAGCATATTACCGCCGGCGGACTTGCCGAGGAGAATTGGGACCTCAGCTTTGCTGCTCAAGGTTTCGCAATGCTGAGTTCACTTACTCGATCCTTGAAACATGCCGGTCACGAGGTCATTGTCGCCTTTGATTCCAGGATTAGTGAAAAGCTTATCCCCCACACGGCACGGAGAGAGCGAGTTGCAAGTCTTTCTGACTGGTCTGAAGCAATTAGCTCCCTCTCGGAAGATGCAGATTCTGCGATAGTCATTGCTCCTGAGGATGAGGGCATTCTCACCGACGTCTTGGCCAGAATTCGTGCAGACGGATTGGAAGTAATCGGGCCAGACAACGAAACGTCTGCCCTTTGTTCAGACAAGGTCATGTGCACTGAACTGTATTCTGAGCTCTCACTCCCAGTGCCGGCAACGGTGTCTGCGAATCTGGACCAGATTCTTGACAAGTCCTCTGGAATCGAGTATCCAGCAGTCCTGAAACCTGCCGTTTCTTCTGGAGCAATTCACACTAGTAGAGTATCTGATGAGACTGAACTCGAGTGGCTTGTGAATCGCTTTAGGGGGTCCATGCGGAGTCCTCGATTCGTCCTACAGGAGTTCGTTGAAGGAGTCGACTCTAGTGTTTCATTGCTGGTGAAAGACGGGCAGATGCACGTGCTCTCAGTGAATCGTCAGCACGTATCACTGGGGCGACCGGGGTCCATCTCGGGATATCACGGTGGAGAGAGCCCCTTCGTTCACCCAGCAAGTGAAAAGGCTGTTTCCGATGCGAAGAAGATAATTGAGTCTCTGCCAGGCCTGAAGGGATATGTCGGGATAGACTTCGTTCTGCAGGGCGAGCAGGCTGTTCCTATGGACATCAATCCAAGAGTCACAGTGTCTGCCGTGGGTATTGAACGCACGCGAGGGCCAAAGGCACTTGCACGAATACTTGACTGCGCCGAAGGGGCCTTACCGGAGCTTCCACCTAGCAGAGGCTTCTCGCGGTTTGAGGAGTATCTCGACCTACCCACGTCAGCGGACACATCCACACTGGAAGACGACTACGCAAGGGTTATGGTTATTCCGGGGGTGGTGAGTCCTCCGATGCTGCTACCAGGTGGCAAAGGGACAGTGAGGCCTTATGTCTGCGGCTGGGGGCTATCGCGCGAAGAGGCCCGAATGGATTTGGCTGCTGTGGAGAAACAAGTCGACCAACGACTCGGAGTGGTGAGTCCTTGAGAGTGGTCGGGCTAGATGTGGGAGGAGCCAATCTGAAGGGCTGCGGAATATCCTTGGATGAGTCTGGTACTCCCCAAGATATCTTATACAGTCTGAACCATTTCCCAGTCTGGCTTCGAGATCGTACCGAGCTGTGGAGCCTGTTGTCCCAGACAACCTATACTCTCTCTAACAATGGAAAGCCCGATCTCGTTTCTCTTGTTATGACTGCCGAATTATCCGATACATTCGCTACCAAGAGAGAGGGTGTAGTCAGTATTGCACGTGGTGCTACTACAGCGCTCCCAGACTCACGCATTGTCTTCCCAAGTGTCGATCTAAATCTATTGCAGCTTTCAGAAGTTCTTGCTTCACCTCTGTCCGTCGCCGCAGCCAACTGGCCGGTCCTAGCATGGACAGTTGGTCGCGAGGTGCCGGATTGCATTCTTATTGATGTCGGCTCCACGACAACGGATGTGATTCCCATCAGAGATGGTTTGCCAGTAGCCGCAGGAAAAGACGACACCACTAGGTTGATTCATGGTGAGCTGGTCTATACCGGAGCTCTTAGAACAGATGTTTCTGCGATTCTCAGAACTGTTCTAATAGATGGGAGACCGTGCAGACTGTCGTCTGAGTACTTCGCCACTTCAGGCGATGTTCATTTGGTTCTTGGTCATATTACCGAAGGCTTGTACACTACGGACACTGCAGATGGTCGTGGGAAGACCCAGCAGGAATGCTTGGCCCGACTTGCGCGCGTGGTATGCGGTGATATCGAAACGGTTGAAGAGAACCGAATTGCCGACATTGCAGAGCAGGCATGGGAACAGCAACTAGATGACATTCGCCAAGCAATAGACCAAGTCTGTAAGCGACTTTCTGCTGCTCCAAGAAACGAAACTTTCGTAATAGCCGGTCTAGGAGCCCAGTTTCTTGGGAAAGAGGCAGTCAATCGCACCGGTGCCAAAGCTGTCAGAGACTTAGATGAGGTCTTGGGTGCCGAAGGTTCCGCCGCAGCGACTGCTTACTCCGCGGCGCTCTACGCAGGAATCAAATGGAGGCATTACCTGTGAGGGCAGTCATCAAGATAGGTGGAAGTCTAACAAGCAAACCCGAGAATCTCAGAGAACTTATGGAGAGTATCGAGGACCTCAGCACCCGCCACCTGTTGGTGATCGTGCCCGGAGGTGGTCCTTTCGCGGAAAATGTGCGCAAGCTCCAA
>JAEORS010000152.1:0-5192 GCA_016840795.1 Candidatus Thorarchaeota archaeon
GACGCTGAAAGAAGAGGAGGAATACTGTCGCGAACGAAACCATCCCCATGAAGCCCGCAGCGAATGTGCTAAGTCCCTTGTCGGACTCTCGACTCCCCGCTAGCAGGAGTTCGGAAATGAGGTCGCTCTTGTGCGCCCATGCGTAGAGCAGCACCGTAAGGAACACTCCAGCCGCAAGGGAAGGGCCACTAAGATTTGAGTAGTGCATAACCGTCAGTGCGATGATGGTCCCCATGGTTATGTGCACAAGCTTCCGCGGCTTCCACTTTGGCGCACCACGCTCGGCCATTTTGTATGCTATGGCAACCACTACGCCTCCTGCCAAGCCAGTGAAGGCTGCCATGGCGATGTCAATTGCGGTGAAGTCCCCGAAGACCAGTTCCACCATAACAGTTTCAAATCGGTGGTCAAAGCCATTTCTTTGTTGTTGTTGCATTACGGAGAGCAAGACCCGCGCCCGCAGGCCCCTATTCGATAGACTTAAAGATGCGCTCCCAAAATGGGAGTACTATTCGTGAGGTACGCATGCATTGCGTGAAATCCTAAGACTAGATGATCGAGGCAGACTTCTCATTCCAAAGTCGGCGAGAGAATTCCTTGACATTGAAGCAAAACTTGAAGGCTTGGAGAAGAGCACAGACACTGTACAAGTTGTCACCATATTGAGTACTCGTGACAGGATTCTTAGACTTACGTCGATTTCAGCAGGGAAAGGCGATGACTCTCTCACTGTACGTGTGCGTTCAGAAGATGTGCCAGACTCCTACAAATCTGAAGTCGGTGAGTCCGGTGATTCGTTGTGGGGCTTAACAACCACAATAGTTGAACGAGCAATCAGGGATGGTGATGATGTCGTTCCACTCGAGATCAACAAGTCGGGTCGGATACAAACAAGCAAAGTCATCCGGAAGATGCTCGACCTTACCCCAGAATCGTATCTAGTCACAGTGCCCAGTAGCGGGGAGGACGGCGTGAAGGAATTGCAAATTGTGCCTCTTCTGGACGCCCGGGAAACACTTGGAGTACGTATCATACGTTCCAAAGGCGTTGAGTGGAGATTGATTTTCCCCATCCCTGATGATTCTGAGTTTCTCCGAAAGAAACTTCAGAAAGATAAAGACGTTCAGGAAGTCGATTTCTTCTTGATATAGGCCATGATTGCTGCTCCATTGGCAGAGTGAAGCCAAGGTAGAGTGAGATTGAGAGAGTCACTTCTTCTAGATACTGACTAAAGCGGCAGCCAAGTTCCTATGTTATTCTCTACCGCTTTCTCATATATCAACGGAGCAACTGCCATGTCGTCCATAGCAAGCCCGAGGTTGACAGTCATTGTTCTCTCCTCTGAAGTTTCGCGGCCGGGTTTCTTCCCACTCGCTAGTTCGCCCAGATCTGCGTACACCTCAGGGATGTCTTGAAAGTAGCCGATCTGCTGATAGTGCCGTAGTTGAGTTGTGTCATCCGTACAGAACTTCGCCGCCTCACTCATGGCGTCTGGATGCCAGTACGAATCGAAGTCCACAAGTGACGCGAATGCACCCTCTTCAAGCCAGCCCTTTTTGATGGTGGCATGTGGCTTCTTGAGGATTGAACCCGCGGTGATTACGATGTCGCAGCCTTTCACTGCTTCTCTCGGAGACTCTACTACAACTACATCCAGCCCGAAACGTTCATGGATTTCGGTGGAGTACGTTGAGGCGGCTCTGTCACTGACGTCGAATGCCTTGACGGTTTCAAGTCTGAAAAGCTCGACTAGTGCTTCCACGTTGCTTCGCCCTTGGACACCACAGCCCAGGACTCCTACCGTTTTGGAGCCTTGTCGCGCTAGATATTTGGCTGAGACTGCAGTCGCTGCCCCAGTCCGGGCAGCGGTTATCCAAACACAGTCCATGACCGACTTCGGAAGACCTGTCTGTGGATCGTTGAGAATCAAGAGGCCGCTAATGTAGGGTAGTCCCTTCTTGCTGTTGTCAGGGAAGCCACTTACCCACTTGATCCCTGCCGACTTCAGGAGCGGGATGTAGGCAGGCATGGCATGGATGAAGTTGTCGCCGCCTCCTGGATGAATTCCGGGTTTGGGCGGCATCTCAACACGACCCTCTCCCTTCTCCTTGAACGCGACCTCCAACTCTTCAATAATCCGCTTCATGGTCAATCCTGTCGCGCTAACATCTTCCTGTGAAAGATACAGCAAGCGTTGTTCATCCATCGCGTCCTCACTCACCTTCAGTCTCAAGGATGAAGCCATGTCGCTTCAGAATCGACAGCAATCTCTCTCCCTTCCAACGTCCTCTTCGAAATTTGCGTGAGATGTGCTCAGACCAAGAATAGCGGTCGAACCTGATGTTGTCTTCTTCTAAGGGGATCTTGATGCGTTTCTTGATGTAGTAGCCTTGTGCAAGAAAGCCTTCATCCATCTCTTTCATGCACATCTGAATCTGCTCATCGGAATGATCGAGGTATACGTCCTCAGATACACTGAACTCCAGAGGGAATCTTGGTCGGACCTCGGTTTCCTCTGAGGGGTCGGGATAACCAAGGCACATGCCGACAACAGGGAACACTCTCTTGGGAACTCGGAAGACTTCAGAGATTGTGTCCGCCCTTGCGGGAGCAATTCCCAGGAGGACAGAGCCCAACCCTACAGCTTCAGCTGCTATGATTACGTTTTCGACCACCAGTGAAACGTCTTGGAGCCCCAGCCATACTGACATGGTGTCGTCATAGCCATAAGCGTGTCCTCGTAGGGACATGATCTTCTCAAGCCTACGGAGGTCGATGAAGAAAATCAAGAGAACTGGTGTAGACGGATAGGCTCCAATGCGGAGCTCCTTCATCTTCTCCTTCTTGCGAGTGTACACCACAGAACAGAGCTGTGCGGCAAATGGAGCTCTCATCCCTGCTCCTAGGACATATGAGAGCTTGTCCTCGCTGACCATTCTGTCGAGGTAACTCCGTGTCGAACGTCGATTGTTGATGATTCTGAACACTTCACTCGAGTCGTTCATGACAGCAAAGGCAGCACATCCGCTCCTCAAGAGGATTGCTAATTGTCCGGACGACCCACTACTTCTGACATTCCGGGCAGAGATATACGTGACCGCCTCCGTGGGCGATCTTCTCGACCATGGTGCCACAATTGGGGCAGGACTCATCCTTCATATTCGGCCCCATTGCCGGGGAGTACCCTCCTTGCTTTCCATAGAGATCCGCGAACTGAGTCTTTCCTCCGAGTTTCAGTCTCTCACGAACAACCGTCTGAATCGCCTCGTACAGTGATTTCATCTCTGAATCGCTCAAATCTGACGACTTCCTCTTTGGATGCACCTTTGCTCTGTAGATGATGTCTTGGAATGCACTGTTTGACAGGCCTACAACTACGGCATCCTTCCCCACGAGGGCCATCTTGATGTTTCTTGATGCACTCCTCATCTGCTCTGAGAAGTGCTCATAGGTGAACTGTTCTTCATCCGGAGCCATAGTATCTGAGAAGTCTCTTGCGTAAACATACGAACTCTTCAGCCGAGAGTCTTCGACTGAATAGATGTGTCCCCATCCCTTGAGTCGGACTGTGAAGGCGGTTTCATCTCCGAATTCAAGGGTTAGATGCTTCTTCTTTGGTAGATGGCTGGTGTTTTCATGAAATAGAAGAGCTCCTCCGTACTCGGGTGCGATAAGCAGATTCAGTTTATTGTCAAGCTTCACATGGATTATGTTGCCTCTTGACCTGACCGATTGGATAGTCCTTCCTATGAGTCCATCATAGTCTTGGAGATTCTCATTCACCATTTTGGACTTCTTTAGCTTCTCGCCTTCATCTATTCTCCAGGACTGGATTGTTTTTCCCACAAGTTCCTTCTGTATTTGAATGGCAAGAATTCTTGCCTCAGGCATCTCAATGCTCACCATTGCCTCTCTCCTTCATCACGCCTCAAGTACTCTCATGTCGACCTTTCTGAATTGACCGAAGGCCCTTTTCCCATGTTCCGCCTCCAGTTTCTCTCCATATTCCTGCAACCATCTCAGTGCATCACGGCCTCCGATTTCCTCATCAAAGTCAACCTTGAGGAACCATGCAGGATCCTCAGTCTTTGGAATCCTATCTCTGAGCCATCCCAGGCCGCTGTACAGTTCATCAGTCTGTGGCACAATCTCGGCCTGCATTCCTGCATTCTTCATCATGGCCAGGAGCCGCAGCCAAGCTCCTTCCGTATTTGGAAAGCCGCTAGTTCCTTTCTTGTGAGTGGATATAGAAAGGGAGTCCAACATCATTGTGCCCTTGTCGTCTAACTCTCCGTGCACGGCAAGTATCCAGAGTAGTCGGAAGATTATTGCCCTTCGCGTCTTGACCATTTCCTGAGTCGCTGGAGTGTCGGCGTCTTTCAGACCGAACGAGGAGTGCGCCAAGCTGCTTAGGGTTTCGTGAAGCTTTTTGAGACCAGAATGCTTCTTGGATTCTGTGAGGGTCGGAGGGAACTCGGTGAGTTTCGCCTTCTTCGGTTCAATAGTCTGTACGGCAACTATTATGTCATCGGATAACCCCGCACGAAACACATCAAGCTGCTTCATCCCCTCAAAGATCTTGACATGTTTCTCATACATGTCGTCTGGAACTGGTTCTCCGAGTCTCTTCGAAACCGTTTCCCTGGTATGTTCCTGATCCAGCACGACAAGATGGTCGCACGGATACCTTGAGCAGTAGGCGCAGTTCTCAAGGTCATTCTCCAGTGCACACTTCCGGACTGAGCATCCACGAAGGAAGTTATGGACTCCAACCTCCTTGGACAACTCGTCATCGGGTGTCTGACAACCGTAGCAGGGGTTCTTTGACGGGTAATAGCCCACATACTTCTTCACTTCTTCCACATAGGCTTCCCACTTCCGGGGAGTCATCTCAGCGCGAAGATAACGTCCCCATGGACAGCCATTACACATGTTTCCGCATTCTCCGACTATCATTTCCATCTAGTCTCCCCTGTCTCGCTAGTAGTACGAGGGCGATATAAACTCTCCAACTCCTTCTCAAGCCCAGCAGCAAGGCTAGTGTGAACAAGCTCTGTTGCGCGAAACCTCTTGTCTTTGGGCCGGGGTCTCTTATGACTCACTATGAGAGCTTGAGTTTCCAAAGACGAATGCTCTCCCACCAAGCAAAGAGTGCTCCAATTGAGCCGATAGCAATGGCGATGCATTTGTCA
>JAEORS010000153.1:0-5190 GCA_016840795.1 Candidatus Thorarchaeota archaeon
TACGAGAAATCTGGCTTCAAGAGAATCGGCGAATTTAGACAGGCTGTCTTCATGGAGGGGCAGTTTCATGATCTCATAGCGATGGACATTCTCAAGGATGAATTCCTAGAGATGTATCCTCCTGGGAGAGTCGTCGGAGAAGTGTAGCATCACAGTTGGTCTGCTATCAGCGACTCAATAGTTCTAACCTCAATATCTGAGCCAATTGACTTCGCACCGTCTGAGAGGTTTCGAAGACAGAATGGACAAGCTGTGACGAGGATACTTGCTCCTGTAGATTCGGCCTCTTTGACTCGGTGTGCTGCCACGGCTATCGCGTCATCTGGGCGACCGCTTCTAAAGCCCCCACCAGCTCCACAGCACTTGCTGAATTTCCTATTCCATTCCATCTCGACCAATTCCACACCGGGAATGGCACTCAAAATCCTTCGAGGTTCATCATAGACTCCAGCATGTCTTCCCAGATGACAAGGGTCATGATAAGTGACCTTTGCATCAAGTGGTTGAAGGTCTAGATTTCCATCTGAAATCAGCTGGTCAATAAGCTGAACACTGTGGATAACTGGGAATGGATTTTCTTCCTCTAGGAGTAAGGGGTAGTAGTGAGAGAACATCCTATAGCATCCAGCACAAGATGCCAGGACTTTCTGCTCTTTTTCCTTCAACATCTTAGCGACACTCAGAGCCTGTTCCTGTGCCTGTTTCTGGTCGCCTACTCGATAAGCTGGTGACCCACAGCAGATATTCTCAGAGATTACACTAAACGAAACGTCTGCATCTCTCAGAATGCGCAAAACGTCTGTGACTTGCTCCTGCTCTCGATATAGCTCTGTGCAGCCTAGGAATAATGTATAATCAGCGGTTTCAGCATTTCGCTCCGGGATACTCTCCAAGAAGGTTCTGGCTTTTTCTCGGTCTTCTGCATATGGATTACCAGATTCTCTTGTTCGGTCGCTGATTTGCTTGTAGCCTTCCGGCAGTGAGATGGCTGAATCGAACAGCACACCCTTCATTTCCTGAATAGCAGCGCTCTGCTCATACCCACATGCAACATCACAGAGACCACAGCTGGTACAAGCAAAAACCCGCTCGGCCAGGACTGCATCTGGCTCTAACCTTCCTTTGAGCCAATGGTAAAGCATTGTCATCTTGCCTTTTGCAGAGTAGCTGTCAAGTCTAAGTTGCGAATAGGCAGGACAGTTCTCTCTGCATAGTCCACAACGAACATGCATGCACGCTCGGGCCCACTCGTCATACTTCTCGAGGCGTTCTATCATCAGTCAAATCCCCTCTGTCCACGATTCAGGATATTGTTCGGATCAACCAGTGACTTGATGTCGGTTAGCAATTCCCATGCATCGCCGAGCTGCTCTCTCACCCAAGGAGCGGATCTCAATCCTACTCCGTTTGCATTGGAAACGCTACCCCCCATCGCTATTGCTCGTTGATACATCTTCTCCTTGAACTCGAACCACTTCTCAATCTCGCGTGGGATTCTTGTGTCGATTGGGACACTGAAGTAGATGCAGAATGGTATCGGTCCCCTTGGACCTGCAACGATAAAAGCGCCAAAATCGATGTCGACCCAGCCGAATTCCTTCTTGAGTTCATCACAGAAATCACTGTACTCTTGGAACTTACTCAAAGGAACACAGGCGTCGATAAGGTCGGGTTCATAATCAGTATGGGAAAGGGCGAAGTTGCTCTTGTCAAAGGTTTCTCTGTTGATATTCACGGAGTCCCACCATGACTCTGTCACTTCTTCGGACATCCTCACTCCGCCTTGCTCATCACAGGACCTAGAGATTACCTCGAGCATCTTTTCGACAAGATCGTGGTCTCCCGAACATCCGAAAAGGACTGCCATGGATAATTCCTCGGGAATGGGAGTCTTTGAACGCTCCATATATTGAACCAGCGACCTCCTATCAAATGCATAGACAGTTTCAGGCCAACACCCAGCACCATGAACTCGCTTGCACGCTTCCATTGCTGTTGTTATGTCAGAGAATGCGTAGCTGACTCTATCACGTGTTGCAGGAAGAGGGTAGACTTTGAGGATTGCCTCTGTGATTATACCGAGAGTCCCTTCAGCACCCAAGAAGAGATTCATGAGGTTGTGAGATGGAACTGAGAGATAGCTCTTTCCGCCTATCCGGACTCGCTTCCCAGTTCCAAGCACTACTTCAACGCCCACAACCTGGTCGTAGGCATATCCATACTTTGCTCCAAAGATACTGATGCCCATGCAGCTCAGAGCCCCTCCGATGGTAGAAGAGAGGCAGCTTTCTGGTTGATGAGTAAAGAAGACTCCATGTTTCATGGCTGCGGCTTGTACCTCAGCCATGGTAGCTCCGGCCTGTACAGTAATTGTGAGGTTATCTGGGTCAACTTCAAGGACTTGATTCAAGCGCTTGGTGTCAAGAACAATTCCACGATGGACTGCAAGAGGGTTTCCTGACATACTTGTTCCTGCCCCCCAGGTATAGAGAGGCATCTTGAACTCATTCGCCAAGGCAATTATCCGCTCAATCTCGTCAACTGACCCTGGTTTCACAACAAAATCAGGTGTATAGTCATCTGCAATGCCTTCTATAGAGTAGTCCTTTGAATACACAAGCCTATCACAGAGTTCTTCGGTCACATATTCCGGGCCTATTATTGCCCTGAGCTGCTGGTATAATGAGGTGGGAGCAGACATATGCCATCAAACCTAGGAGATGTAATCAGGGTTAGTCGAAGCCAAGTAATATCATTATTGAATTGGTCCACCCACTTCCTGATGATGACTGAGGGCAACAGTTGTATAGGGGTTGTTCTCTACGCGGTCATGATGCAAGACCTACATGTGAGTGGGATTGCGAACCTATTAGAATAGATGTACCCACCTACCATTCTAGAGAGGCGTCCTGCATGTCAGAATTGGATGATCTTCAGAACCGGGCAATCAATACTATTCGCTTCTTAGCCGCAGATGCTGTTCAGAAAGCAAACTCGGGGCACCCAGGCATGCCCATGGGCACTGCAGCTTTGGCCTATACCCTATGGACGAGACATCTACGCTTTAATCCACGGAATCCTGAGTGGTCGGACCGCGACCGTTTCGTACTATCTGGCGGACACGGCTCTATGTTGTTATACGCGCTACTTCATCTCACAGGATATGATCTATCACTCGATGATATCAAGAACTTCCGACAGTGGGGTTGTCGTACTCCAGGCCATCCTGAAAACTTCTGCACGCCCGGAGTGGAAGTCACAACTGGACCGCTAGGTCAAGGTATGAGTAATGCACTTGGCATGGCAATTGCAGAGAGACATCTCGCAGCATTGTTCAATAGACCAGACCATGAAATCGTCAATCATTACACCTATGCTATAGTCACTGATGGAGATTTGATGGAAGGGCTCTCTTACGAAACTGCATCGCTAGCAGGACACCACCAACTAGGCAAGCTGATTCTGCTATACGATGATAATCAAATCTCAATTGATGGCAGTACTGATATTACATTCACTGAGCATCGCGGAGCCCGGTTTGAGTCACTCGGTTGGCATGTGCAATCAGTCGCTGACGGCAATGATGTTGTTGCAATCGACCAAGCAATATCAAACGCAAAGAGAGACCAACGACCTTCAATTATCATGGTCCGGACCCACATCGGTTATGGCATGCCAAATAAACAGGACACAGCGAAAGCACACGGGGAACCTCCGGGCGATGATGAGCTCGATGCGGCTAAGAACAACCTCGGTTGGCCTTTAGAGCCGCGTTTCTTGATTCCAGATGATGTCTTGGAGCACTTTCGAGAAGCCATCACAAACGGAGAAGAACTGGAAAATGCATGGCATGTGAGGATGGAAAACTATCGGAAGGAACATCCAGATTTGGCTGAGGAATTTGAACGCCGATTATCTGGCAGGCTTCCCAAGGATTGGGACAAGAATCTTCCGATCTATGAGGCTGACGAAACTGGTGTCGCTACAAGAAACCCCTCAGGCGATGTGATTAACGCACTTGCTCCTCATCTACCGGAGCTTTTTGGTGGATCTGCAGACCTTACAGGCTCGAATAAGACATGGATAAAAGACCAACCAGCCTTTCAGAAGGATTCCCCGGAGGGGCGGAACTTCTTCTTCGGTATCCGCGAACATGCAATGGGCGCAATTGTCAACGGCATGTCTGCACATGGTGGATTCATCCCTTACGGAGCTACTTTCTTGATCTTCTCAGATTACATGCGACCAGCCATTCGTCTCTCCGCCCTCTCGAAGCATAGAAGCATCTGGGTCTTCACTCACGATAGTATAGGTGTTGGCGAAGACGGACCAACCCATCAACCCGTGGAGCAATTAGCCGCCTTGCGCGCCATACCAGACCTTGTTGTTCTTCGTCCCTGTGATGCAAATGAGGTGGTTGAAGCATGGAAGATAGCAATCAACCGATCAGGAGGGCCTACGTTGATATCACTTACTCGACAGAAAATACCAATCCTTGATCGCAACATCTACAGCCCTGCGAGCGGGCTTAGCCGGGGAGCTTACGTACTCACCGACTTTGGAGATGGTCCACTCGATATTATCATGATGGCAACAGGTTCGGAGGTTAGTCTCATCACCAAGGCTGGAGAGAAGCTTGCCCAAGACGGTGTCAATGTCCGGTTGGTTTCTTTTCCCAGCTGGGAGCTGTTTGGAGAGCAGGGTGAAGACTATCGTAACTCTGTCCTTCCTCCTGATGTAAAGGCGCGTTTGGCCGTCGAGGCTGGAAGATCGCAAGGTTGGGAACGTTGGGTTGGTGACAAGGGAGCAATAATGGCAGTGGAAAAGTTTGGTGCTTCCGCTCCGGATAAGGTCGTATTCGAGAAGTACGGTTTCACTGTTGATAATGTCATTATGCATGTCAGGGCATTACTTGAAGGAAAATGAGATAGCAGAAGCGGAACTAGGCCAGTGTTTCAGCAAACTCAGAGATGATTCTTCGCTCCGCACGTCTTAATCGTTCTTGCATCGCAACGCGTTTGATGCCAAGTTTCCTGCACATCTGATCAATTCGCGATTTGCGAGGCATCTCATAGTATCCAGACTGATATGCCAGAAGAAATGCCTCTTGTTGCTTATCGGTTAACGCGACCCTAAAGGAAGCTGTTGGCTGGGATTTCAGTCGCCTGATGCGAACATGAGGGAACCGAG
>JAEORS010000154.1:0-5183 GCA_016840795.1 Candidatus Thorarchaeota archaeon
ATGGATACAGAGGACAGACTCACTGAATACGCACGACACCAGCTACAGGACATGCCAATCACAATCGGCGTGTGTGACGTAGTTGGAGATGAGATTGATGAGATTGTAACAGGGAACCTAGATGGAACCCTTCGCATTTTCAAGGTCAGGGATCAGACAGTCAAGCAGATTGAGATGCTAGACCTGCCTTCACCCATAATCTCTGTTGAAGCTGGAGACATACTTGGCGACCGTAAGATGGAACTCGGTGTCGTCACGCGAGATGGCTCTCTTCGAATCTATCGTAACGAGGAGAGCAAACTTGACTTGTTCGCCAAATTAGAAGGTGTCAATGCGCTCGCGATATCGATGGAAGAAATAAACGCTGATCACATGGATGAGGTGATTGTCGCTACATCAGACTACAAGGTGAAGTTCTACAGTCTGCAGATGGCGGAGCTCCAAGAGATCGCTTCTGTTAACATAGGCGAGAAGATTCTTGCTCTAAGTGTCGGTGACGCGGGCGGCGATAACAGGAAAGAGATTCTCGTTGGGATTGCGAACGGACCGCTGAGAGTAATCCAAGGTCTGTATCAGCTGATTCCTAGCTTCGAGGTAAACCCCCAAGCCAAGACAGGAATCAATCTCATCGGCAGAGTGACGCTCTCTAACATTAGTGATGAACCTGTTTCAGGAGTCACTGGCAAGATATACCACTTTCCGAAAGACCATCTAGATGTAGCCAACCCACAACTTCGATTTGATCTCGCCCCTGGAGAATCCAAGTGTGTCGAGGTTGAGCTCATGCCCACCGCCGAAGGGACTGTCATCATAAGACCTATTGTGTTGATGTGGACGGATGCCACAGGACATGTGAAACAGGTGACTACTCCGGAAACAGCGATTCTGATTGAGAAAGGCGTGGCAGTAGCAGCTCCAGCAGCCATGCCATCTGTGACCTTTCAGCCTGAACCAGAGTCGGTCGTTATTGCCCGAGAACTTGTTCCTGAGGAGGGAGCTGCTGAAACCGGCTTCAGTTCAGTCGATCGGGACAAGGCCGCCGAAATCCTCAAGATGACCACTCCAGATGAAGCGGCAACTGAATCCCTGAGAGAGGCTGAGCAGCTTCTCGACCAGCTGTTTGGGATGGAGGATGCAGGCACACCCGATATAGCGGCATTCGATGATGTTTCAGGAATGATGGAAGAACCTGTTCCTGTTGAGCCGAAAGTGGCAATTGAAGAGATCGCTGAAGAGAGCGCCCTTGTCACTGAGATGCGTGCAAGATCACTCAAGCCACCACGACCCGGCGCCCCTGCGGATAGCTATACATACCTCTTCAAGACCATGGTGACGGGAGAGGGTGCCGTAGGAAAGACAACCCTCGTGAACAGGTATGTTACGGGAGTATTCGAACGTGACTACAAGACCACCATAGGCTCCCAGTTTGCGGTCAAGCTTACTCACATCTCCCCGCCTGAGCCAGAATACTCCGTCGGCATTAAACTACAATGCTGGGACGTTGCAGGCCAAGCCAGGTTCAAGGCTGTCAGAAAGATGTACTACAGCGGCGCAGCAGGCATAATCCTGGTATATGACGTAACACGAAGGCGCTCCTTCACCGAACTGTCCAAGTGGGTTGCAGAAGCTGATGAGTCGATTGGCACGCGAGTTCCCATGGTTCTGGTCGGAAACAAGATTGACCTACCAGATAGAGCTGTTCCCTCCAGCGAGGCCAAGAAGTGGGCTGAAGATCAGGGCTTCTTGTACATGGAGTCGTCCGCAAAGACTGGCGACGGAGTGGCCGACATGTTCACAGTCTTGGCAGAGCTAATGTGGCGAGATGCAAGGAGGGCCACTGAAGCAAAGAAGGCGGGGTCGCAGGCCTAGACGTTCTCACCGATCATCAGTCCTGAAATGCGCTTCAGACCCGCATCAAAGGCCGCAATGTTGGTCTTCTTGGGCTTCAGAGTTTCACCCACCAGCACTCTCAGTTCACTCGAATCAAGAGGAGTTTTGCCTGAGCCTGCGAGGGCGCCTATCATATACGAGTTGAGGACTCGATTTGTGCCAATCTTCTCTAGAGATTCCTTTGGGTCAAGTCGATAGACTACATCTGAGATCGACTCCAGTGCCTCAGTCATTCTGTCAACGTCTGGGTAACTGGTGTTTCCCACAAGCGAACCAGGGGTGTCAACTTTCAACTCGCTGAATATGACGACCGTTCTATGCCCTGCGAACTTCACGGCTGCTCTAAGAGTCTCCAGAGGCTCCAGCCCCAAAATCAAGTCCGCCTGATTCCTAGGGACTAGAGGTCCCCAGTCGGATTCTCCAATTCTCAGATGAGTAAGTACTCCACCACCTCTTCTGGAAGCACCGAAAGTGTCGCCTACCACCGGCCTCAGGTTCTTGCGGACTGCACCCTCTGCTAGTATTCTACCGCATACGAGATTCCCCTGTCCGCCAACGCCCGCAACCAAGACGTTGAAGACATGCTTCACTTCCGCTTCCTCCTGATTGCCTTTTCCGGACAGACAGAAATGCACGCTCCGCATCTTGTGCAAATATGGTCGAGGGCGAAAGGTCTTCCTGACTGGCTGTCCCAGCCCAGACCAATACAATTGAACTCACTTACACAGATTCTGCAGTCTTCTCCTAGACACACATCTGGGTCTATCATTATCTTCGGGAGATCCTTGTATATCCAACCCGATTTCTGTTCTTCGAGTCTGCAAATACTGTCGAGGATGATGACATTGAGCCCTGGCTTGTTCACTGTGTCCTCTATCAGAGAAACAGTCGAAGGAATCCTCCTTGCGTCGCCTACTAGGACTGTATCGGGCTCGACGGCTCGGACAATTCTCTCAATACTTACCCTCTGATGGTCTAGATTCTGCTCAGCCGAGCCTGGATGTTTCTGGAAACCTGTCATTGCAGTAGTGGAGTTATCTAGGACCAGGAATGTCAAGTTTGCTTTCTTGTGTTTGGCGTTTACAAGAGCTGGGATACATGCATGGAAGAATGTGGAATCACCGGCAACGGCGATTACCTTTGATGCGAAGCCGAATCTCTCAAGCTGTCCAAGGCCGTTAGCAGCACCAATGCCAGAACCCATAGCTTGCATTGTGTTCATAGACTCGTTGTAGAAGGCCCCTAGGGAATAGCATCCTATGTCTCCAGCAACAATCAGATTCCCTCCCAAGCTCTCTCTCACTTTCTGAATAGCCCAGTAAGCATTCCTGTGAGTACATCCAGCGCAAAAGGTCAATGCCCTAGGTATAAGTAGCTTCCTTGCCTTCTCAACTTCGGATTCGTAGGCTTCATCCAATGTCCGGGGTTGAATTCCTAAGACGGATTCTATGGCTGCTACAGCCTTGTCAACGTTCATCTCTCCGTAGCTTGGGACGACACCCGATAGCTTCCCATGGAATCTGGCACTTATTCCGAATTCTTCTATGGTTGACAGCGCGCGAATCTCATTCTCCAAGTATGGGTCTGTTTCTTCTACGAAGAGGACATCTCGTGCTTTGCTAGCAGTCCTACTAATCAGCCCGATAGGAATCGGAAAGGTCGTTACGAGTCCCAGTCTGGCAGCATTCTTGGCGCTGACGATCTCCAGGGCCTCATCGACATACCTCTGGCAGATGCCCGTGGAAACAGTTAGCAGAACAGACTCTTCAGGTCCTTGAAAGTGATTGAATGGGTGAGTTTCGAACTCCTCAGCGATCTTGTCGACCTTCTCTAGAAGATCTCGATGTCGGAGATGGGGGTCGGGAATGTTGAACAAGTTCCCGACAAGTCTGAGCGGCTTCTCCAATGGTCTTTCATCTATCTCCCCGAGCTCCACTAGGCCGCGAGAATGACCAAGCCTAGTAGTGCTACGCACAATTACAGGAAGCTCATGCCTTCTTGAGAGTTCGATTGCAAGTGGCATGATATCCTTTGCTTCTTGATAGCTAGAAGGTTCGAGAAGTGGAATGCTTGCTGCCTTTGCATAGAATCTTGAGTCCTGTTCATTGCTCGATGAGTGCCCTCGTGGGTCATCGCAGATGATTATTACGAGACCTCCATTTCCCGTGCCCGAGAGATTGAGATTGAGCAGGAAGTCAGAGGCGACGTTCAAACCCAGTGACTTCATAGGACAGATTGCTGGAACTCCTGCCCAGCTTGCCCCAGCTGCAGCCTCCAGCGCTACCTTCTCATTGACGCTCCACTCAGCGTAGATTCCTCTCCTTTCTGCCTCCTTCATAATCGCAGTGGCAATCTCGGTGGAAGGAGTGCCAGGATATGAAGAACAGAAACGGATGCCCGCCTCGATTGCGCCTCTGGCAAAGGCTTCGTTTCCACTCATCACGACCCTACTGGAGTCTTGTCTGACCATCTCCGCCAAGCTCAAGCGCACTATCCAAATCCCCCACAGAAAACACTTCCGAATTCCAGTAAGTAATCCCTGTACGCTAAAGAAAGAAAGAAAAGGTCCACACCGGTGACCATCTAGAAGGACCATGAGCAATGTCAGCAGCGAAAAGGCCACTAAGCTAAAATCACTTCTCTCGATTTCTCACGACAAAGATGTGGATGGACTGAACTCGGCTGCAATCGTCTGGCGATATGCGAAGTCAAAGGAAATGGATTTCTCCGTCATGCTCACCGACTATGGCTCGGTTGAACCAGTCTTCTCTCAGGTGGCCAAGCGTCGAGATACATTGGTGATCATCACTGACCTGAGCATCGATGATAGCCTACTTGATATCATCTCAGAAGCTCTATCCAGAGCGACCTCCCAAGGGTGCCGAGTCGTTTGGCTGGACCATCATCACTGGAGTGACGGTGCTGTTCGTACGATTAAGTCGCTCCCCAACAGTCCTGTGCTCAAGGTTAATCACAAGTATTGCGCGGCTGAGATCGCAAATAAGGTCCTGATGCCTCGGGACGAGATTTCTGGCGAACTGGCAAGAATCGCACATGACACTGACTTCAACCTTCGAGAGATGGACGCGGCAGTAGCACTGACTGATGCTCTCACCGCTGTCAGATTTGCCGCGATCAACAAGAAGGAGGATGTGACAGACGCAATCATGCCTCTTCTGACTGCTCTTGCGAGTGATGGTATCGAGGGTCTCTGGGATGACGAAAACAAGAGATTCAAGGAGTCTTTGCTAGACAGTCGTGTTCGAGAGTACCGTAAGGCGCGACTAAAAAAG
>JAEORS010000155.1:0-5164 GCA_016840795.1 Candidatus Thorarchaeota archaeon
CTAAACGCGAGTGCACCTGAAGGGGTGAGTCATTGGTGGCTGAACGATTCGACGTTTGAAATCGACACTGCAGGTATTATCGCAAACGTGACTGATTTGGTCGTTGGCACCTACGGAGTGCGTGTGCGTGTGAACGATAGCAATGGTGATTATCTTCTCGGTGAATTCGTCTTGACTGTGTTTCCATCGGCCATACCGACATGGATTCAACCACCGTCAAACCAGGTTGTTGAACTAGGCGAAGTGTTTGAGTACGACCTGAATGCTACAGATCCGTCAGGCATTGGGGAGTGGACCGTGGACGATACTCTCCGGTTCAGTGTCGATAGCCAAGGTGTGATTCACAGTGTGGGAACTCTCTCTGTAGGAACGTACGATTTGACAGTGTACGTGAGTGACATTCTAGGGAATGTACTTTCTGGCGAGATTACTGTAACTGTAGAAGATACGACGCCTCCCGAGTGGATAATCGTGCCATCAAACAGGGTGATCGCCTACGGCTCTCAACTAGAATACCAACTGTCGGCCTCAGACCTTGGCGGAATCGATCAGTGGAGAGTGAACGATACTTCAAACTTTGAGATAACTGAGAATGGCCTTCTTCTGAGCATGCACATCCTACGTGTTGGAGAATATGGTCTAATTGTGACTGCGACTGATCCGAGCGGAAACTCGCTCCAGTGTGAGTTCCTCGTGAGAATAGAAAGAACCGATGTAGGTGTTGACTGGTTGGTGCAAGTCGCTCTAGTCATAGGTGTCATAATCGGTGCCGTTGGTGCGACTATAGTAATTGCGATTGTCATTTACATCCGCAAGCCCAAAGCCTGATGCTTTAGTACATGCTACTGCTCTTTCAGCCAAGCTCCGAGGCACCAACAACTCAAAGCAGTAACGCCGAGAAGTGAACCGAATAGGAGAATGGACATGATAATATCACCATCACGGATTTGACCTTGCCAGGCTACCAGAGCCCCCAAACCAGTACCGAGCAGGAGGGCTATGATGACAATTAGAATCACGGTGAGTCCGTTGACAACGCTTTTGGCTATTCCCGCCAACTAGGCCAACCCAGACATCTCTGTGATGAGCTTTCCCTGAAGAACCTTAAACCTTTCTCCCCCTTTCAAAATCCATTCGAGTATCAGGTATCCTTATGTGTGATTCAGGTTCTGGACTCACCGAAGAGTTCATAACCCGTTGTGCATGAGGCTTGCACAGTCGATGAGGAATTCGCATGCTGAACGATGACGAACTAGAGGAGATCAGACGCAGAAAGATGCAGCTGATGATGGAGCGCGCCGCTCAGCCCAAGGTGGCCGAGCCATTGGCCAAGGGGACTGTGACTACTCTGACCGATGCCACCTTCTGGCCTACTCTTCAACAGACAAAGACTGCGCTTGTCGATTTCTTTGGAGAATGGTGCCAGCCCTGCAAAATGCTAGCTCCTATTCTCGCAACCTTGTCCTCTGACTATGTCGGAAAGGTATTCTTTGCGAAGATTGACATCGACCGCAATCCACGTGCCACTGCGCAATTCGGTGTCCACTCTGTCCCAATGGTTATCGCTTTCAAGAATGGACAACCTATTGGCAAGATTCCCGGACTCAGGACCTACGATGATTACGATATGGTCATTGAACGGCTTCTTCAGAACCAGACTTCGTAGTCTGCTCATCCAACGTAGGACCAAATTCCTTTCCGCAATTCTGACATCTTACGACACCATCTTCGATTCCCACCTTCTCGTCGTAGGTGTAGACTGCGGCACAATGCGGGCATCTCAGCCGCCAGACTGATATCTTGGACTCTGACGGCAATGTAGGTACCTGTTGGACATATCTGGCTGTCAGATAGACGAAGATTGGGCCGATGGGAATCGGTATCCGGAGACTTTCAAACCATGGTTGGTATAGGGTCGGGTAAGTCGAACCTCCCAGAAGGAAGACCACGAAGACTAGCAATATCAGATTATTCCTCCTACTTATGGGAGTTGCACCATCGCGTGCGAGTTTCCAGGCGTTTCCAGTGAGGATGAGAATTAGGATTATGAAGAACATCTGTCCAATCGTGATGATTCCGCCTGTGTAGATATGTACAGGGTAATTTGGAATGGGACCTTGCACATAGACCCAGCCTGCTTGACCCCAGACTCTGAATAGAACTGACCCAATTGCCCAAAACAACTCGGGTTCATACCATCCACCCACCCCAACTATGATGATCATTGGTACAGCGAGAATCTCCAAAATCATAAGGCCAAGAAGTCGGTAATTCCTAGAGTCCACAATGCGGGCAAAGCGTCCGTTGCGGCTTCTGCTGACGAAGTAAGTGACGAGGATGACAAACAATACTAGGACAGCCGAAGCAAGGAACCAGACCGCTGGGAGCATGTACCAGTCCAAAGTTGAAGACGGATGATGGTCTGCATTGGTATGTCCGTCGTGAATTGAAACAATGTAAGGGCCTACGCCAAAGTAGTCACTCCAAGCATTCCCTTCCCAAATGCTGGGGCCGTATCCAGATTCATACACGTTCTGAGCATTCGAATCGAACCTGCAGTATTGAACTGTGACCCAAGTGCATTCGTAGATGTCTAGGCCTCTATAGGAATTGTGCGCAAACACAACTGAGCTAATCGTGACATTCGAGCACCAACTCATGTGGAACCCTGTCCAACCGTTGTTCAAGTCGCAACTCGCTACCGAAACGTTGACCGCGTATTCCATTTCAACTCCATAATGACTGTTCTCAGAGTCAATCTCCGATATCACGATTCCTTGGGAGTTGACCACCTGAAGTCCTATGTAGCAATTGAATATGTCAATGTCAAAGAAACCCAAGTTGGCACAGTTCGCTGCCAAGATGCCGCAGCTTGTGTCATGAATTGATTCGCCAACATATGTTATGCCGCTACAATTATGTGAAATAACCTGCCCATACAGTGAGCAATCTACTTCGCCACCTATCAGGTCCTTGAGAAATAGCAACTCCTTCCCGTTTACAGTGTTGTCTTCAAACACTCCGATTTCAAGTATCCTTTCATAAGAGTAGTAGCTTGGAAAGCGCAATCCGCTGTTGTAAAAGTGATTCCCCCTGACTTCCAACAGATCTATCCGGTCGGTTGGATAGCCGCCGGTAAAAGGTACGGTGAACCCCTCCATTGCATCATGGACGATATTCCCCGTTACGTTGACCTCTCTTGACTGGATATTCGTGTAGAAATCACCAGACACAATATTCTCGACAAAATCCATCCTCACAGCTTGATAGACTCTCAAGCTAGCAGGAAGCAAAGAGCCCTCGAAGAAGTATGGCTCGTTGAGAAACGTATTGCCAGATATTGTTAGCTGGGAACAGCCCTGCGTTGTAAGAAGTCCAAAGCATCTTTGCACGTGGTTGGAGCTGAAGATAACATTGTCGACGTGAAAGAAGAACCCAGCTTGGCCGTCATAGAAGGAACAGTCTAATACTGAAACAGATTGCGAATATCGAGCATCAATGTGCTGACCATAACCCTCGAAAGTGCAGTTGGCTATCAAGAAGTGGGTTGCATTTTGTATCGAGAAGTGGTCTGGTTCACTTACCCAAGTTGTTTCTGTGTGTGTTTCACAGTTCGCAATGATGAAAGAAGAAGTCACATTCTGAATGTCGATGAATGGTCTTGATTCACCTTCGAACTGCAGCCCGCTGATTATGTAGGGATCCAGTTCAGTTCCTGCTCCGGGCCAACCCTGTGATACAAAATCAGCATCGCTGCCAATGCTCACTGGTTCGCTGGGAGTTTGGCTTCGGGTTGAAGGAGCATCTCGAAACTCAAAATGTGCCGACGGTGTTCCTAGACACAAGAGTCCTATCATGACCAATAGCAAGAGGAGAACTCTGGCATGCCTTACTCCCATTCAAGTGCACCACACAAATCGACGGTCCTGCAGAAATGGAGTGACAATCCAGCTTCTTAACTCTGATGCTTGATAGAAAGTCCAGACAGGGCGCAGAGCTACCTCAGGTGTTTCTCAACATTCTTGCTAGTCCCGTTGATGACTACGGTCGGCATTGCCTTTGCGTTCGTGGACCATCCGTAATTGCCATTCTTGTCTGCGGCTACCACACCTGCTTCGCTTCCAGTCTTCTCTTGGAAAAGCCTCATCCCTTCCTCTGACGCAACCATGGGACTGCTACCTTGTTCAACATGCAGGACCACCATTCTTGTCAGGAGAACACGCATAATGTGCTCTCCCCAACCAGTGGCAGTCGCTCCCGCAATATCGTTCGCAAAAGCGCCCGCGCCCATGATGGGAGAGTCGCCGACCCGGCCAGGCATTTTGTTAGATATACCTCCGGTGGAGGACGTCGCTGCGATTCTGCCCTCTGCATCCACACTGACACAACCGACAGTATCCCCGGTTTGAGAGTTAATGGGTGACCTTATGATTCCGTCTTTAGCCTCTTCCCTATAGCCTTCAGCTAGCATCTGTTCGTATACTCTTCTCGCATTATCGCCGGCGAAGAATGCGTAGTCTGTCTTCTCCATTATGTACCGGGCTAGGGACACTGGGTTTGAAACTCCGGTGACGGCTGCGACCGATCCGAATGTCAGATTGCAGCCATCAATTATCATAGCGTCAAGCTCTTTGACACCGTCAAGGTTGTTTCGTGCCCCCACGCCTGCGTTTAGATTCCCGCAGCTCTCCATGAACATGGTGCAGACTTCAGCCGCGTCCAGCGCTGAACCACCATGTTCGAGAACCTGAAATCCGATTCTTGCTGCCTTCTCAACATTCTCCATGCCTATGGGAATCCTGTCGTCCTTCCAAGCACCTGCGCCACCGTGTACAATAATCAAGGGAAGCCCCATGATGATCAATCCTGTGATAGCAAGTGGCTGTTGCAGCAGCCCAAGCGTTTCAAGCTACAAGCGATTTATAACAATGGGGGTCATAGCGAGCCTTTGGTGGCGCTATTGATTCAGAGTCGTGTTGAGGCCCTGCGAGATAAGATGACACGGTCTGTTCCGAAGGTGTCCATTGAACGGCCTGTCTTGTACACGGAATCAATGAGGAATTCAGAGGATGAACCGATGATTCTCCGCCATGCGAAGGCGCTTGCTCATGTGTTGGAGAATATGACCGTCAGGATCCTTCCTGGCGAAATCATAGTGGGGACC
>JAEORS010000156.1:0-5152 GCA_016840795.1 Candidatus Thorarchaeota archaeon
AAACTGAAGGACTATTGGACCTAATATGGGGATGGAATGGGCTGCTTAACTTCACCTACTGCGACACCTACCGGAATATTAGTGTACAGGCTGAAGCGGCGACATTCGAGTGGCCAAATGCAAATGGTGACTTGACATGCCTAGCCACAGGTGCCTATGGAGTGCCTCTCAATACGACGTCATTAAGACCAGGCACATATCCCCTGACCATCAGCTTCCGAAAGCTAAACTACAAAGACAGTCAAATCACCGTGGCTGTCAGTGTGAAGCCCGTGCCAACTGAGATCAATCTTGGGATCTCAGAGGTCTACCGCATTGGCGATAGCTGGGAGAATCTCCGAGTCCCATACGGCGATTCGCTGACGATTGTTCTGGAATACTCAGATACTTGGAATCACTGTGGTATTCCACTAGCGACATCTAACGGCACAACTTTCACAGGGCCTGGCTTCTATCAGATGCCTCTGGAGCTAATCGATGTAGGTGACGGAAACTACACTTTCCTACTAGAAACAAACCTCTACCAACTCAACTCGGAGCTTGTTTTCAACATTCGGCTTACCCTGGAGAACCACACTGCTGCTGAGTTCGCATTCCATGTCTGGATAATCCCCATACCTACCTCCCTTGAAATCCAAGGGCAGTCGCAACTCTCATTGTACTATGGGCATAATGCAACCTTCTGGATTGTTTATCAGGATGACTGGCCTACTCATGGCGGTGCAGGCATTACCGATGCGGCAATCAGCATCGCAAGCGATTATGATGCATATGCGACGCTGGAGTATCTCGGTCCGGACGTGAGCAGGCCAGGCTGGCATCAATTTAGGGTCGTCGCATCTAGGCAAGCAGGTGTTGTTGAGTTCACGATTGCCTTTAACAAGACCAATTACGATTCACGGTCCGAAAGCTTGACTGTCTCTGTCAGTCCATCAGAGGCTGACATTGCTATGCAGAACGCAATGACTTTCGGCAGCGCGGCGTTTCTCATAATCCTCCTGAGTACTGTCGTGTATGTCAGGGTCCTACGAGTGCCAAAGATGATTCGCACGCTAAGCGCACAGATCAGGCAGCTTCGCAGGAAGCGGGTGCCGAAACCTGCCAAAGAAGTGAGAAGAAGAGAAGTCGTGATAGCTGAATTGTTCGCTGAGATGTTGCAGCCCACTGGCGCCAAGGTGAAGGCAGTGAAGATGCCTGCTGAGTCCGTTGAAGTTGAGGTGCCTGAGATTGAAACGATGATTGTTGATCTCTCGATTCTCACGAGGATGAAACCTGAAGAAGTGGAGGAGTTCAGACTGGCAATCTCGAAGATGAAACTGAGTGAGCAGACAACATTCGCCAGAGAAGTCATCCAACAAGAGGCACTCACTGCTTCTATTTCAAGGGGTATCTCAGTCGAAGAAGTGCTTCAAGAGGTAGTAGAAGAGAGAATCCGTATAATTGGTGGCGAGGAAGCCACAGGCATAGCGTCCGCAGCTGCCGTCTACCGGGTCAAAGAGATTGAAAAAGAGAAGGAAGAACCACCCAAGGACACACTCGATGACTCCGAAATAGCCAGGATGAAGGCCAAATTGCTGGAGAGAGGGCTACCAGAGCATGAGATTGATTCGGTGATTGCCCAAGCTCGCAAGCTACCCAAGGAAGTGGGCGAGATGCTTCTCCAGGGATTCGCCCAATCTGCAAAGCTCGAAGAGGAAGAGGCAGACCAAGATTTTCTCACTGCGAAAGAGATTGAGGAGCTCAGGCAGCAACTGAAGGAGGATGGTGTCAAGCAAAAGGAAATCGACAAGATCATCGAGCAGGCACGAGAAGTTCCTAGAATGCTGGCTATGGAGCTTCTGAGGGGAGTCAGACATGAGCACGAAGAGAAGAAGAAGAAGAGGAAAAGAAAGCCCGCCAAGCCAGTTGAAACTCTCAGCGATCAAGAATTGAGGGAGCTCAAGCAGAAACTGGAGAAGAAAGGCACGCCTGAAAAAGAGATACAGTCTATCATGAGAGAAGCAGAGAAAGCACCGAGAGATGTTGCCGAGCGGTTCCTCAAGGAAGCCGACAAGCTTGAACCATTCAAGGAAGAGCCCATTGAGTTCGAGGACCGCCTAACTGACATGGAGATTGAGGACCTCAGACTAGAGCTGAAAAAGAGAGGACTTCCCCCACCAGAGATTGAAGCTCTTGTATCCCAAGCAAAGACTCTTCCGAGCGCTTTGGTAGAGGAGCTCCTTAAGAGCATAGATGCAGAGAAGTCGGAGTAGCACGATTGGCCGCGATACACTTCGTGAACAATGCCAGAGAGAGGAGTGTGTAGTTTCCTGGCAGTATGACCAAAGGACAGCCCCTTCACGAAATAAGATGGAATTGTTCGAATAATCGGGAACAGCGTCGGCTTTGATACCCGAGATTAGTTTATTATTTTTCATAATAGCTGTTCTGTGGTTCCCTCCATCTTGGTGACAGAGGGCTCCCGTCTCACCAAAACCAAGTAGGAGTCTATTGCATGCGCCGGCCACTGATAGTCGTAGTCCTCATCAGTTTCTTGATTTGCCCTACACTGACTGCTCCGTTCAGTCCTATGGGTGGAATCCAAGTCGTATCACTCCCGACGTGGGACCAACTCAGCCCTAAATGGGCAGGTTTTCCGGCAGAAGGGCCATTATCCTACTCTGGGACTGGGAAAGCAAGAGAGGTGGAACTTAGCGGCGTATATTCCTCCCAGGGTTCCACAACGCTTGATGCATCGAAACCGGGATACTTGGGACTGAATCTGCCGACCGGTTGGACAGTGGACCACCTCACAACAAGCATCGACGAACTTTCTGTGTGGGTGGACGATGTTCTGGTCAATCCAAAGCTCGATGCTTCTCATTATGAACGGTGGATACTCACTGGTGCTGATTCAATCTATAATGGCGACGACTTCAGAGTACCTGATGGATGGACGATTGTGAAGTCGGACCCGACCACTGGTTCTCAACATCCGCTTCAAGGCAATTTCGAGCTATCCGGCAGCAGCTCCGCGGGATACGGGAACACAATGGGTTGGGAGTTCGAGGCAAACTACGGGGCCACTACTCCGCTTGAGCCTACAAACGAAGTCTATCTGAGTCAACTGGTTAGTGCACCTTGGAGAGAGATCTACTCAGCTGAGATAAGTCTCCTCTACTATGTCCGAAGTCTTTCAGATATGGATAGCAATGTGCATCTCTTCGCGAGGTTTGGAGATTATGTAGAGAAGGTAGAAGTCTTTGACATGGGAGATCCTGTAGACAAGTGGATTGAGGCCAAGATCACAGTGCCGGGTTCCTATCTTCAGACGCTAATAGTCCCCAATTCAGTCCTTCTCGACATTGGACTGGGAACCGACATCAATGGACAACCTGGACTTGGAGGCTCTCACGCAGCTTACATAGATGACATCGAGCTAAGGCTTAACGTCAGACCCTTCCCTGAACAGATCGGACTGAAGGCAAATGGTGTGTTCGTGGAGGGAGGATTCACGGGCAGTGTTTCACCCTATGTTCCCGATGGCACAAATCGAGACTGCTTCAGTGCGCCAGACAGAGGAATCGACCTGAACGGCCAGAATGATAACGGTATTCTGGAAGTCGGCGCAGGTGCTCCAAGCTATCCTGATTGGAGTGATGCGTCGAAGGCTCAAGTCGGCATGCAATTCCCTGTTAATGTACCTCAGGGAGCGGTTGTTTCCTCAGCTTATCTTGAAGTGGAGGCAGAAGCAGGCGCACAATACCTGCCATCGATGCGAGTCTATGTGGCGGATCAGGATACGGTGGCGGCATTCACTAGTGGATATCCTGAGATTGTCGATCAGTTCAACTGGGTTAACGCCAGCATAGTCTGGGAACCGGCTGAATGGAGCGCGTCCGTGCGCTACGGGTCGCCTGACATCGCAGCACTGATTCAGAAGGTTGTGTCACGCCCTGGTTGGCAGAGCGGCAACTACATACTGGTAATGCTGGATTATGCGCATTCCACACAAGACATGACATGGAACAATGTTAAGGGGTCAAGCAATTATCCCCAAGCTGACTTGGCAAGACTGTTTGTTGATTTTCTAGCTCCGCATCCTGAAGACATAGTTCACAGCTTCGAGAATAGCAAGACGTTCACTATAGACCATGCGAACATTGCCAGTGATCTCTCCGATTTCCCACTCCTAATAGACACATGGGATCCGGATCTCCGCACTGATGTCCAACCGGATGGCGATGATATCGCCTTTATGATGGGGCGGGAAGGCCTGGACCATGAGATTGAACTCTTCGATCAGAGCGGCAATGGTACACATGCGCATCTAATTGCCTGGGTCCGCGTCCCATTCTTATCTTCGACCAAGAACACAAGGATTGTGATGCTCTATGGAAATAGCGAAGTCGGAAGTCAAGAATCCGCAGAGAGCGTGTGGGACTCCAGATTTGCCGGCGTTTGGCATCTAAGTGAGGACCCAACAGGGACTGTATACGATAGCACTGAATTCAGCCACGATGGCACTGGAGAGCCAGGCGGTTCAGAACCAAGTCTAGCTGCGGGTAAGATTGATGGTTGTACAGAATTCTATGGGGCTACTTTGCGTAGGGTAGAAGTACCACACAGCAATTCACTCTCCCTGCCTGCAGATGTCACACTAGAAGCGTGGGTTCGTACGAGCAACACAGACGTCTCTTCGGACACGATTGTCGCAAAATGGGACACCGTCGGCAACAGGAACTATTGGCTTGGCAAGATGGACGATACTACACTCTCTTTTTACGTTGATAACCTCCAAGGAGTAAGCCCTTCCTATGGCCTAATCAACGACGGTAGCTGGCATCACGTCGTAGGCGTTGCTGACGCAGCAGCTGGCGAGCTGCGCATAATCGTTGACGGCCAAGTGCGGAACACAGCATCCTACACGGGGTCTACTCAAACGGGCACTTCGGTTCTTCACATTGGGAACAACCCCGGATCTGTCGGCCTGGACCAAGAATGGGACGGTCGTATAGATGAGGTCCGCGTATCCAAATCTGTGCGCAGCACAGACTGGATAGCGACTTCTTTCATGAATCAGGAGGATCCAGATGCGTTCTACAGTGTAGGGTGGGAAAGTGGTGTTGCTTGGTGGGACTCCGATTGGACCTACAGAAGAGAGCTTTCCGTG
>JAEORS010000157.1:0-5149 GCA_016840795.1 Candidatus Thorarchaeota archaeon
GTCCGATGTCTGTTCTGGTGTAGTGGCCAAGATCACTGAGAGCGTTGGTCACCCAGTCGAAGTTTGGTGATAGACCGATTGAGATTACTATGCAGCAAAGAGCAATCAGAGGTGCCACGTACCCGACCAATGCCCCTCTAGGCATATTCTGAATCTTCTCAACAAGCGCCATGGCCGCGGAGTGTAAGTCGTGGTATATAGATGCATATGTTCTGGTCAGTTTGCGACCTTGAAGACCTCAGACAAACAAGATTAGTTCTTAACAGTTCATATTGACAATCCCTCAGGAGTGTGTATTCTTGTGAATGACACCGGGAGATACATCATCATAACTATAGCAATTATGTTCACCCTCACTCTTGCATCACTTGTAGCACCAGTTTCGGCCGTCAACCCCACCATTACCGAAAATCGGTATGTTCAGGAGCTTCTACCAGACGGGAACAACCGTACCTACGTATATTACGATGGTTTGCCAACGAGGTCGGACTCTCGAACATACCTTAGTGTTGCGGATGGAGTAAGCTACTGGAGATACTGGTACGGAGCTACTTCTTGGTCATATTCTGGCTCCGGCTTGACGTTCCCCGCCGAGCGTCACTTCATATGGCAAGGTGGGAATTCAATCACACAAGGGCCTTTGGGGAGAAGCTTCAACCTTCCCTCCTTTTATGACTTCTATGGTGGCTCTGGTGAGCCTGTAGCAATGAACTCCAGCGTGGTCCAGCGTTCATTTGGCCTGAATCTGGGTCAGCACAAAACAGTCGTCATGGAACAGGGGTATACATACTTCGGGGTTTTGACCCTCGGCAACGAGGAGTTTGTACATCTAACTGTTGCTTCGCGGCAGGACTCAGTAAGCTGGAGTGCTTCGATTGTTGATCCTCAAGAGCGCCAGATGGGCTCTACATCCGGATCCGGTGGAGATGTGGCCGTAATTCCGTTCATGCCCTCAGGTGGGGGAACCTACGTTGTAAAGTTCACAGTTTCACCTAGCACCACGGGTCCAGTTGTCATGGATGTTCTCCCAGAGGCAATCTCACCTCGATGGATAGCTCACGGCGAAGTGGTCCAAGGAGTCCTCTCGGAGAGCGAGTGGGCTATTAAGGACGGTTCCAACGTAGTCCATTCCGAGAAGGCACCCACAGTTCATACCTACAAGTTCAGGTCGCCAATCGACCAGTTAGCCAAAATGGCATTCTCGTTCAACCAGCCTGAATTCTCAATCTCTCCTGTTGGAGTACAAGCTATGATCTCAAGCGGAGCGTTCGAGGCGGTATCGCAAAGGCTACAGAGATTCTCTAGAACTTACACCTCCAACGGCGATACGTTCTACTACCAGTCAGGCCGAGATGAAACCTACTACATCAGTGTCATTGGATCAGGGAATGGGGAGTACACTCTGTTTCATGAGCTTCTGGATTCAGCGAATCTTCCAGTCAACGAAGACTTCTATTTGGAGAACACTAATGCCTACACTGAAAAAAGAGGCTATAACCTGTTTCTTGAACAGGATGGAATACTAAGAGTGAACCACACATGGTCATCAGGAGTCACATGGCACTGCTGGTCAGTGACCGAGGAAATGCTGTATGTCGATCATAACCCTGTTTCCAGTGGCCAATTTCAGAACTCTGCCTTCTACTATCTACCTGCTGGACACTATGTGGTTGAGGCAACTCTCAGTTCAGGTGCGAACGGAAAGTATGAATTCAATGTGGGAGCCATATCTGATGATTCATCAGTGGATGCGGTTTCCAGTAACTCGGCTGGCTATAGAGTGCCTGCGAGTGCTCCTGATTACTTCAACCTGACAATCTCACTCATGACACAAGATAACATCACTGTCACAACTCAGTATCGACTGTTTGATGTATTCGGCAACACCCTGTCTAGTGGAACGACTGTCCAAGGCAACATCCAGAGTGGTGGGTCCTGGATAGCCAACCCAATCAACCAGACGTTTCTATCTCCCTTCATCACATCCTACACAGATATCATAATCGCCCTGAGCCCTATAGAGGTGTTGAACAACACTGCGGGTCCTGGAAATGAATATATCAACTACACCGTTAACTATGAACTCGAATGGTTAAAGGACAACTCTTGGCACTACGAGGGAATTGGCCAGATTGCACTGTCAGAAACAGGTGGGTTTCATAGCTTCACCCTTCCGGATCCTGGTTCGGCCTCTGAAACATACCGTCTTGAACTGACTGGGCCCATCGGAGTCTGGTGGAACGTTACTGTGAATGTTACGGACGTATCTAGCCACACGTTCAGTGCCCGGCAACTGTTCCATAATGTTACTCAATACTTGCCATGGGGAAGTCTCTCTGATACATTCTCGGGATCTACATCTGGCTTCATGTCACTCCAGTTCGGTACAATAAGCAATCACACAGTGTTGTCGTTCTCGGTCAACAGAGCATTGGTTGCCGAGGGATTCCTGTACGTCGAGTTCCATCCTCTTGCCACGAATGAGTATGTTGGAGCAGAGTCGCTAATAGGAAGGCCGCTGGGGCCCCTAGACTTTCTAGCTCAGAACCCTCTGATAATCGTCGGTGCTGGCGCTGTGATAGTCGTCATTGCAGGAGTGGTATTCTATAGAAGAAGAACCGCACTCTAATGTCGGACTGCTGGCCTCGTGCCAGCGGTCCTACAGGCCACCCATATCAAGCAGACCCCAGACTCGGTGCGTCCGAGTGAACAAGACTTAGGAGACCTCAGCATCGTTGGGGTATCAGAAGCATCTCCTGAATTCAAGGGAATGTATCTGTAATTGGATAGCTAGTGAGGTGGTCACCATTAGGTTCAGAAGAAAATGTGTGCTTGTCACGGGCGCAAGTGGAGGAATCGGTCGTGAAACGGCCCTACAATTCTCGAAGGAAGGGGCCAACATCCTTGTGAACTATCATTCATCACCTAACAAGGCGGATGCGACTGTGGAAGCAGTGAGAGAAACAGGCACCGACGCAATCTCAGTCAAAGCAGACGTTTCAAGCCCTCAGGAAGTACTGGAGATGGTCGACACATGCATTGAGAGATTCGGCCGGTTAGACATCCTTGTGAATAACGCGTCGCAACATCCACCCCCAAGCTTCGACCTTGACAAGCCAGACTGGTCATTATGGAAACGGATGGTGGATGTGAATGCTATGGGGATCCTTGTGTGTTCACACCATGCGTCGAGTGAGATCCGCCGGCACAAAGGATGCATCGTCAACATTGTGATGGACTACGCTCCCGGTGGTCTAGGATACGTAGCCACAAAGGCATGGGGCAGTACACTGACTCGAGGTCTTGCTAGAGAACTGGCTCCTACCAGGGTGAATGCGGTATCGCCTGGAGCCGTTGACACTTGGGGGATGACAGAGAAGGAAATCGACTACTACACTGAGAAATCACTCTTGAACCGTGTCGGGAAGCCTGAAGATGTCGCTAGGGCAATCGTATTCTTGGCCTCAGATGATTCATCCTACATTACAGGAGAAACTATAGTTGTTGATGGCGGGAAACGACTTGTAGTCTAATCTAATCCGAACACAGAGTCCAATATCATCCTAGGAGAGAGGTATTCAAACCAAATACAAGCGCTATATCCTAGACCTCTATAGAGTGAATTCTTCACCTTCCTTTAGAGAAACGAACTTGGTTTCAGTTTCTTCCTCGACGAGCTTCTGAAAGTCGTCAACGCTTCGGTCCCATGTGTGCATTGGTATCACGACCTTGGGTTTGATGGTCTTTGTAGCCTCTGCTGCATCTAGGTTGTCCATTGTGTAAGTATCTCCGCAAGGAAGAAGTGCAACATCTACGCTACCCAACTCCTCCATCTCAGGAATAACGTCGGTATCCCCCGCGAAGTAGATGGTGTTTCCTGCCACTTCCAGTAGGTAACCGACACCGTATCCTTTAGGATGATAGGGTTGCCCCGGTGAGCGGAATCTCTTCACGTTGTAGGCGTGAACTGCTTTGATACTAACTCCCTGAACTTCTATTGTTTCACCGGGTTCCAGTGAGATGAAGTCACTCCCGAGTTTCTCTCCGCAATGTGCTGGGGCCACTACTGTGGTTCCTTCAGTTCGGACCTCGTCTATAGCATCGGGGAAACAATGATCGTTGTGACCGTGGCTTACTAGCACGATTGTAGCAGGGTCAGATACGTCAGGAACTCGTTCTATCAGCTTCTTTGACCGATATAGGTCTAGATAGATGACATTGTCGTCTGCGTTAATCTGGAAGCCTGAATGACCTAACCAACGAATCGACACAGGCATTTTTATCACCTATGGTGGACAACACTTGAACTAGCATATGTGATTTGCCCTTGGAGCCAGAATCTCAGAATATCTTTGGTTCTTCCCACTCGCCGTAGACTTCTCTCCAGACACCGCAGATCTCGCCTACGCTAGCGTAGGCCTTGACGGCATTCACAACATGGGGCACGACATTCTCCGTGCCTTCTGACGCCTTCCGAAGTCCGTCCAAGGCCTCCTGTAGCTTCTTGTGGTCCCGCTCCTTGCGGGTCTTGTTCAGCCTCTCGATTTGCTTTCTTTCGACCTCAGGATCAATCTTGAGAACTGGAATCCTGATTGCCTCATCTTCCAACACGAAGTCATTAACTCCAACAATGACACGTTTTTTGGATTCTATCTCCCGTTCGTAGCGATAGGCTGCATCAGAGATTTCCTTTTGGAAGAATCCCTTCTCAATGGCCGGAATGACTCCTCCGAGTGAGTCGACTCTGTCGAAGTACTTGTAGGTTTCCTCCTCAAGCTCGTTCGTAAGAGTTTCTATGTAGTACGATCCAGCCAACGGGTCGATTGTGTTCGGCACGCCACTCTCATGAGCAATGACTTGCTGGGTTCGCAGAGCAACTCTCACGGCCTCTTCAGTCGGGAGACAAAGAGCCTCATCCATGCTATTTGTGTGAAGGGACTGAGTGCCACCCAAGACCGCTGCTAGTGCTTGGTATGCTGTTCGGACCACATTAACCTCAGGCTGTTGAGCGGTCAATGAACACCCCGCTGTCTGTGTGTGGAATCTCATCCACAGAGACCGTTCCTTCTTGGCACCAAATCGATCCTTCATTTCCCGTGCCCAGATTCTTCGCGCAGCTCGGTATTTTGCAGCTTCCTCAAAGATGTCG
>JAEORS010000158.1:0-5137 GCA_016840795.1 Candidatus Thorarchaeota archaeon
ACCTCAACCCTGCCAGCGCCTGAGGCAAGAGTCCCAGTTAATGGGCCTACCATTATCATCAGCCTGTTATCGGGATCGAATGGGCCGACATCAGGGCCTATCTCTTCCCAAGCGATCATCGCGCTGATGCCGAGGCCGCCTATGAGACTTGGCACATATTTCATCGTGTCTATTGTTGTTATCTTCTCTTTGGAGAGGTCTACCCTCAGGATCTTGCCAGTCCAACCATGTACTTCAGTCATCTTTCACCTACCCCTCTCCGTAGCAGGAACGTAGGTCAGGGCCATTGAGGGACAGGCCTCAACGCAGACTGGGCCATTAGCTCTATCTTTGCACAGGTCGCATTTGAAATAAGTCCTCTTCCAATTCAATTGCCTGTATCCTATGATAGTCTCCTGTGGCATGAGTGGGCACGCTGCTGCGCAAGAGCCGCATCCAGTGCACTTAGCCTCATCTATTGTTCTTGCACCTGTTCTTGGGTCTATGTACATTGCAGGGTCTTCGTAGAGGCTTGTGCATGCATAGTAGCATGCTGGCCACGTACATTGCTTACAGAGTTCGATTGTTGGAAAACTAGGGACGAAGTCATCGAAGATTACGTGGATTCTTGAGAGGGATGGACTACATTCGCCTTCATGGTAGAGTGAACAAGCAACTTCGCATTCCCTACATTCTAGACACCTTCGGTTGTCCACACTGATCACGCCTGACTTCGCCACATGCAGGTCTGACCCCGGCTTCTTCTCGTCAACTCTAGCCAACGTCTTCCTACCTCACCCGCAGACTTCTTTAATTAATCTGAGATGATTTTCACCTAGGATCTTGCGGATTTCAGCGTCTGTGTATCCTCTGGCCGCTAAGGCAAAGGTGATCTGAGGCATTTCTCTGGCGTCCCTTAGGAGAGTTCCGCCTCCATCGAAGTCGGAGCCAATACCGACGTGGTCAATACCTGCGACTTCAGCGATGTGATCTATGTGGTCTAGCAATCTGCTCAAGCTAGGTTTCTCTTGGTCTACAAAGGAAGGGACAAAGGTGACTCCTATTACGCCTCCTACGTCTGACATGGCCTTCAATTGGTCGTCATCAAGATTTCTGATATGGGGGCAGACCGCTTTGGTGTTTGCATGAGAGTCTATCATCGGGTTCTCTGATATATCAACAAGATCCCAGAAACACGACTCGCTAAGGTGGGCTACATCGATCAGTATTCCAAGTCGTTTTGCCTCTTCAACCGCTTGGACACCGAATTCTGTCAATCTACCCTTCGTCCTTTCGCCTACGCCATCTCCCATCCAAGTTCTCCTGTGTGTCGTAGGCTGCAGACATCTGAGGCCAAGCCTGTGGAACATGCGGAGAATGCCTAGTTCGCCCTGTAGACATAGGCTATGTTCAATCGAACAGACGATGGAAATCTTTCCTGCTGCCTTCGCCGAGAGTATGTCTTTGCTGTTCTTCGCCAGCGTGACTGAATCATTGCTTGCCTCGATGTCTCCAAGAAGTTTGTCTAGAACCCAAAGGTTGTAGGCTGTGTTATCCACTAGGTGATCACCCACGGCTCCAAAGTTCCCGCTGATGGCATAGAATGCTGCATTGACACCGCCCTTCTCGAGCTTCGGGAAATCCGCTTGGAGTTCTGGTGGCTTCATTCCCCACTCTTTGAGATATTTGACCCAGATCGTGTCGCAATGTGTGTCAATAACCAGGGCATCCATGTGAAGTTGGGTCAGCCTATCAATCTCTTCTTGAGTCGAATCATGACTCTTTCCTTTCAAGCCACATCACTTTAAGCTGTACAGAGATTCGAACCTGAATAGTGGATTCCGCCCTAATCTCCAAGATTGATTCAGAAGTCACTATAAATGGCTTGCCATATTGTCAACGACCGCGCGGAACCAGTCTTCATGAGAAACCCCCGATTCCGAGGCTTAACCTTTTATCCTGTAGCCTAAGCATGTAATGAGGGATGGTGCTATGGCAGATCAACCCGTACCGTCTGGTGAGTCAGCCAGAGTGGTTCTTGAGGGCGTGCCACGTGTTCATTTCTACGAGGGTGGGAAGCGATGTCCGGAAGACTTCACGTTTCCCTCCACATTGAGAGCCTGCCTTGAGTATATGGGTGAAAGCTACGGTTGCGAACATCTCACAGAGCCTCAGCCGATCTGGCAACTCTGTTGCACCTACGCGTACATCATGAGCGCCTGCGGGTACGCCTTCTCTCTTTCATGGAGACCAGGCTGGCATATGGACAACAACTCGATCCTGTTCATGTCCGCCGACCCGGATGAGCCTCTCCGCAGAGCCTTCCAAGCCGTCGGCCGCGACCACGAGATCATCCTCAAGCAGGAAGGCCGTCATAACGAGACCTACTTCCGCCGCCGCATCATCGAGAGCATCGGCCACAAACGGCGTCCCGTCCTTGGCTTTGGCATCGTCGGGCCGCCGGAATGCTGCATCCTTACTGGCTACGATGAGGACGGGGACGTTCTCACCGGCTGGAGCTTCTTCCAAGGCTTCCCCGAATTCAACGCCGGCGTAGAGTTCGAGCCCTCAGGCTACTTCCGGAAAAGGGACTGGTTCAAGGACACCCACAGCCTCATCATCATCGGAGAGAAGGAGGAACAACCGCCAAGAGGCGAGCTATACCGCGGAATCCTCAAGTGGGCATTGGAGGTGGCCCGCACGCCCACAGTGCATGACCGCAGCAACGGCACAGCAGCGTACAAGACCTGGGCCGAACACCTGCTACGCGATGAGGATTTCCCATTAGAGGATAAGGCTGTGCTTCGCGAACGCCATACTGTTCACGACGACGCCGTGGGCATGGTGGCGGAAGCCAGATTGTACGCATCCCTTTTCCTGCCACAGATAGCTCGGCATGAATCAGGCATGGCGGAGGATCTTCTCGCCGCTGCCTCCTGCTACGCTGCAGAGCATGACCTGATGTGGAGGATCTGGGGGCTTGTTGGAGGGATCGGCAGCGAAGAACCAAAGGTTATGAAGCTGGCTGACCCCAGCGTTCGCCGAGAGATCATCTCAGTCATACTTCAGGCTCGGGATAGGGACTTGGAAGCTGCCGACCACATCGAACGAGCCCTAGCCAAGTAGACCGATCGCGTTTTCATGAGGGCAAGTAAGAGATGACCGCAGTTCCGGTTGTTGGCTTGGAAATAATGTGTTCTGGTTCCTGAGGATTGGCGCGCTTGGATGGACTGTGCATACGAGAGGCGAGAAAGTCAAGTGCCCAGCGTATCTTCTCCAGTTCTTAGCCTTTCTCTGCACAGAAGAGTATCATAGAACCGTAGATCTTGTGTGTGAAATCTTTGAAGCCCGTCTGCGAGAGGTAGCTGTCAATTTCATCTACGTCGAAGATGTGTGCTCCATGATCCTTTCTCAAATGCTCATCTATCCTCTTGAACCTGAAGAAACGGCGCCTAACAAATGTCATCACTGCCAACCTAGCGCCCTTCTTCATGACCCTCGCCATTTCACCGAGCGCATCCACGGTTTCTGGGAAAAGATGAAGAGCACCACAGCAGACTACCCCGTCGAACAATCTGTCCGGGAAGGGGAGTTTCTCGCTCATAGCACGGGCATATCGGATGTTGCCTATCTTCTCCTTCTCTGCATATTCTGTACCCTTCTTCAGCATTCCCATGGATATATCGATGCCGTAGACGAGGCGCATCTTCCTTGCTATGGAGCGTGTGAAGAGGCCCGTCCCGCAAGCTACATCCAACCCTAGACCATCCTCTGCGTCTACCATCTCCGTGATCATCTTCACTTCCTCCTCTACAGATGGAATGAACAAACCGCCGTAGAAATGATAGACGATGGGGTACCACAAAATCGTCTCATAGATCCTCGCCAGCTTATCGAGACTAGAGACTGAACTCAGAACAGGATGCTTACTCTTCGAGAGATCCTCGAGGATGAAGTCTGGGATTCCAGCTTTGACGGGATACTCAACTCTGCATTGCTGGCAGAGCAACTCATCCCGCATAGAGGATAAAGACGACCTGCAAACCGGACAGATGTAGTCGTTCTGTTGTGCCATCCGCTCTCTCCTCTTGCATGATTTGCATATTTACGCAAAATACCATAATGCAGAAAAGCATATAAACGTTACTGCCGTTATTCCATCCCATGAGTTCACTCCAAGCAATCAAGACGGAGTTCATCCGTATCTACGAAGACGTTGCAGGCAGAAGGGGTCTTCCGACAATTCTAGGCAGAATAATGGCCGTCTTTTTCCTTGAAGGTCCGGAATTGAGCCAGAAAGAAGTCTCAGGCTTGACGGGATACTCCGTCTCTTCCGTGAGCAGGACTTTGGACCAGATGGTTCGCATGGGTTTAGTTCACAGACACCGAGATCCCGGTCACCGCCATTTTGTCTATCACATGGATGCTGACTACTACGATCTGGCCGTCAGCGGTTTGGAAGCTTGGATAGGACAGGCTGAGGCTACCAGACAGCAACTGGAGTACTTAAGGCAAAAAGTCAACATCCTCAAGCCCAAAGGTCAAGAACAGGCTGAAGCTAATCGGTTCCGCACCATGTTGAGTAACATGGAAGAAAAGCTGGGCTCTCTCCTACACGTAGTAGCAAAAGATGTAGAAGAGCTGAAGAAGTCAAAGACATAGTCCGCTTCGGTTTTCCCAAAGCTAGCTGGTCGGACACAAGCAGAAATTAAGGTAGGATTTGGAAACGTATCTGCAATGAGCAGTCTGGCTTCCTCAGGAAGATAGAGAATTCTTTTCGGTGATGGGGTCATCGGAACCTGAGAGTTGACGATAGTGATTATTAACATCTTGTCTGATTGTGTATTTGCAGGGAAATGTCATCTGACAATGCAGAATCGGAATACCTATTTCTGATGTTATGTTTCATTGGCGCATTTGCCATTCTAAGTTCCACGATGTCTAAGAACCCTGTTCTGAATCCTTTTGCAGAGAGCCTTGGCACACCGGAAGCACTCATGGGGTTCGTTGCAGCAGCTTCCACCTTACCTGGCATCATTATCAGTCTTCCAGTAGGTTCACTTTCAGACATTATTGGAAGAAAGAAAGTTCTCTTGACATCCATGATTGTGTTTGCTTCTGCTCCTTTCTTTTACGTATTGACCAATTCTTGGTGGCA
>JAEORS010000159.1:0-5106 GCA_016840795.1 Candidatus Thorarchaeota archaeon
TGATACCGTATGAACATTTCCCAGTCTTATTGTCAGTTCTCCCTTCACTGTGACGACAGTCCCGACAGCTACGTTTCCCGAATTGATGTCAGCGATGCTTGTGGCCCCGATGAGACCATCGTGCCATGCAATTACCACAATGGCAACAACTGCGATGACCACTACGGCAAGACCGACTTTCCCTCTAGAGCTTCCCTTCTTTGGCATTGCCAACTCACTGGTTTGCGCTTATCCGAAGGGACTAAAAAGGCTCGTGATGGTCAAGACGTTGACCTGCTTTGCAGGAAATCCTCTCGTTGTGGGAGTTGTTGAGATGGACATTGGAGAGCAATGGGTGCGACTTTGTGGCCAGATTGGCCATCTATCAGAAAGAATCACCGGCATAAGTATGGTTGATGCATATTTCGGACCTGACGAACTTGCTCCCGCTAAGCAGCAGGCTGACAGAGCGCCTGATGACATTCTGCATGACTTGGAAACACTCGGAGATAGGATCTCAGATGAGATAACGGAAGACATTCGTCGAAAGTGCATGCTGAGTGACATCAAGTCACTTGAAACGACGGTTTCATGGCTGTCCGGCCAGGACTTTCCTTATGTCAAGTTGGTGGAGAGTCTTTTTCACGTTCAACCCAGACCATTTCCGGAGAGCAAGATTGAACAGGCTCGAAACCGAGTGCATGAAGCCTTCTCGGATTTCCCCGGTGACGATACGGCCGACCGCGTGACCAGATTCCAGAAAGAAGGGGAAATCGCTGGTGACGAGGCACGAGAATTCATAGAGGTGGAACTGCAGAGAGAGTCTGTCGAAATCGGAGAGATGTTCAAGACGAAGGTCTACGACATCATGGGGACGTCGGTCACTGACAATGGAATAAAGTACGCGGCTGTGACAGGCAAGCCCTGGGGCGCCTACAACTGGTACAAGGGTGACTTCCGGTCAGTGAACGAGTTCAACATTGACCGCCCTCTGAACCGGAACTCGGTGACAGGAGCAATCTACCATGAATACGAGCACCATGTTTCAAACCTCTGGCGAGAGAAGGCTTACAAGGAGCATGGATGGACAGACCTCTCCGTTGTACTGCTCCATACCGGACGTTCTGTAATCTCAGAGGGGACAGCTGACACCGCGGCTGACTTCCTTGGCGTCGGAGAGGGAACTCGTACTGGAAATGCGGCAAGGTCAACACTCGACCTCTTCAGAGTACTCAGTATCAATGCAGCAATCATGATGAACCAGGACAATATGCCTCTGGAAGAAGTAGTGGATTATGTCGCTGAGCGCAGCTTCAACCCACGAGAGAGAATTGAGGCCGTCATGGGCTTCATGGGTCCAAAGACGCCTGAAGGAAAGCCAAACTTCTTCGCGCCCTATATCTTCGCCTACTACATTGGGCGAAACGACTTCGTCTACCCGACGTTCGCCAAGGCTAGGGAAAATAATCAGCTGCCGAGATTCTTCAGGACCCTGTATCTCAATCCATACGTTGGTTCCAGTGTGACGTGGGAAGACGCCTTTGAATGGCTCTGAGTAGGTGATTATGCGCAGGTCTGTGACAGAAGAAGAGTGGACAGAGGAGTTCTGCGACTCCTCATATCCAACGGTCAGGGAGTCTGTCTTTCTGAGGCCTCCAATTCTCATCTTCGTTTCAGGAACACTAGTACCACGAGCAAAACAACCACTACCCCCGCGCCCCCAACCACCAGGAATATCAGTGGAATGCCTGCGGGAGTTGGGACGTTGTCCACTAGGATGTTGTCGATGGCCCAGTCATAGTCGAACACGATAAAGAAGTACTCGGACGTAGTGACATCTGCATCTGTTGATTCCAAAATGGCTGTCCCGTTGAGGCGAACGACCATCTCTCCCACTTCAGTTCGTGAAATCGAGATCTGATGCAGAGTTCCACGTAGGTCATCTGCCAAGAGACCATCATATGACGCCAGGTGTGTTTCAAGACCCTCGACTTTCTTGTCTAGATAGTAGACATACCTGAGATTATCACCCGCTGAAGTATGTATAATCTTCAGTGCATAGTACTCGTGGGGGTACACGTCGGGATCTGAGCCCTTGAATACCACAGTAAGATAGTAGGCTGTAGTTGCAAACTCTCCAACGTCGTGCAGGTCAAAACTCCAGGTGCCGCTTGTGGTTGTGCTGGCACGTTGGATCTCTGCGTGAGCTTGAGATCCTTTCATTCTGCCGCCGCTTACTATACAGTTCAAGTTCTCCGTCCAACCATCCAGATTGCCGTCTTCAAAGTCATCTGACCACACTTCAGCTGCCAGTCCCAGGTCTGGCGCGAACGCAAGAACGGTCAGAAGAAAGATTGAAAAGATTACAAGAACGGTTCCGACTTCCATATTCTTTAATGTATTTTCCCTCCTCCATCTACCCTAGAAGAAACAGCTTGGTTCTTCTAGTCCATGGTTTTTCGCAGAAATCAAAGCGTGGTGGCGTTCATCAACATGAAGTTGGCACGCAAAGCAAAGACGTGTCCTGTAACATGAAACACAATTACCTAATAAGTGTTTCACTTCAACGCTAATTCACTGGCCCACTCAGAAACCTTGAAGGAAATAGAAACGGGTGTGATGACGGTGACGTCACCACACACTCTAGTTGATACTAGCCGCTACCTTGAGCTGAAGTGTAAGCCCTGTCGAGCTCCCTCTCCATCGAAGCGGGAATCGCACTCTTCCCAGTGATGTCTCCTTCCTTCCTCCTGATGAAGACATAGAGCAGAGTGACATAGACGATGTCGAAGGTCCTTAGAGTCAGGGAGACAGGAATACCTGCCAAGACCGCAAAGACCACTCCTAGCATAATCGTCATGATGATGTCGCCAGCGAACACTACCCATCCTAACACTGCACCACCGAGGGCAAAAGCCAGGAAGAACATAGCAGCTAAGGCTCCGAACGCCCATCTCACTGCTGTTTCCTTTATTATGACATCGACGAAGTTGTTCTTAACAAGACCCGCACTTCGTTTAATGCCATCCTTCGCACCTAGCTCCTCTGCTACCATTGCGGGGATAGTGAAGTAGTTGACTAACCACCATATCCATCCAAGGATGCCTCCTGCGGCGCGTCCGACTGCAGCGCCGCCGACTCCTCCAGCTTCTCTACCGGCCCGTTCCAGTAGCATTCTGACGATTACTATGATTACACTCAGGATGCTGAGTACAATGATGCCGGTTATGACACCCAGAGTCGATTTGACGCCATCTCCAAGGTCGGGGTCTCTTCCTCGCATGTAGAGATAGACCATGGCTGATGAGGTCCCGTACGCGAAGTTGTAGAAGAAGATTGTAGCGAAGAGATAGAGGACAACGCCAATTCCGGCCGCCCATCCGTTCTCAAGTGTAAGTGGATAGGACGGATCCCCTGCAAATACTTGCAGTGCATGGCCTCCCGAGAGTACGTCCACTGAATAGAAGGCGATTCCCCCAAACATCATGGCTGAGATGAGAGTGAAGAACATGACGAGAACTGGCGGAACAAACACTCCTTTCTCGTCCAAGCACACTTGACCAGTCAGCTTCACAATCTCACCAGCACGCTGAACCCTGTTTCTGAAGACAGTGAACAGGAGCAGAGTGATGAAGAGCGTCAAGACTCCGGGTATCAAAACTGGCCAAGCAAATGGTGCTCCGGTGAACAGCATGATTATGGGAAGGGCCCAGGTCATCAGGTTCATGAATAATGCGCCTATGTAGATCAGAGTGCCTCCCAGTTTCTTTGCCAACCAAGACGCTGCGAATGCTACGAATATGCTAAGCAGAATGAGTCCTAGTAGTATTCCACCTATCGCAATAGCGGCATCAGCTGGAGAGACTACCACACTGATGGCTGACAGGATGTCGTTGATGAAGGCCATGACCTGAGAACCGTATGCATTCCACAAGTTCCATAGAGAGTAGACTCCGGCAGCAAGGAATGCCGCCAGAACTATTATGACTCCGGCGACGGCTCCACCGTGGCTCGGATACTTTTGTTTGTCGTGATATTCTATAATGTCAGATTGCGTCAAACAGATTCTCCTCCTTCTGACAAGCGTTGATGTATAGCACAGTAGGTCATCCTCTACAGTTAAATGTTGGCTGACACTGATTCCGAAGACGAATTCAGCGGTTTCACCAATGCATACCTATTTCAAACTGCAAGCGAGAGTATTGTCATGGAATCGATTACCTATTGCCTACCAGGGCGTATTTTCTGTAAGGCGAAGAGCATCCTCCTGGCTGTGGACGGTGGTGAGGGCGCAGCAAGAGCTGCAACCGTGGCGTTTGAGATAGCTGAGATGACGAAGTCTAAGCTGCTCATAGTCCATGTTGTCCCAACTCCCTCAGTGAATCAACTTTCATTCATGACCGATATGAACGCGGAAGAGGTCTTGGCCAAGTACCTGGAGCACGGGAGGAGCTTGTTGGCAGGCTACGATAACGCTTCAAAGGAATTTGGGATTGAAACTGAACTTGTGCTCGAGCAGGGACATCCTGCCGAAGGTGTGATTAAGACTGGAAATGAGCATGGAGTGGACTTGGTTGTAATTGGATCTAGGGGCACATCAGGTGGTAGGCGTGCTGGAATGGGCAGCTTCACGGAGAGAATAGTGCTCATGGCTGAGTATCCCGTAATCGTGGTCAAATAGGACATCTCAGAATCTAAGACAGCGCACGCGAAATCGGTTTAATAGCAAGAGCTTCATCCTAGTATCTGGTCTGGAGCGAAATGGTCGACGAAGTGCAGTCACCGCCCAAGAAGGACGTCACACCACTTCGTCAGCTGTTTCACTTCTCACACTTCAGTCACTTCTATAGGCTATATCTTCCCGCATCACTTGTGATAGGTTCAGTCTGCGGGCTGTTCATGGTCCTGTTCCAGTCACTGATCGATGCGACCACGATTGGTCTGTTGGGGATTCCGGTCTTTGTAGCGCCCTTGATTGGCGGTGTCTTCTCTGGACTTATGATCTACCTGGGGCGCAATGAGATAGAGGGAAGTGGTATCTCCAAGGCTATCGAGCTTACCCATGACCCTGTAGAGCTGACCGGTCAGACTGCAGTGACTAAGATGGTCGCCACATCTATCTCAATC
>JAEORS010000160.1:0-5046 GCA_016840795.1 Candidatus Thorarchaeota archaeon
TTTGATTAAGGCCATTAGGAATGTTGCTGTGGCAGAGGGCTACATGCTGGCCCCACATCAGAAAGTGGCAGCAAAAGTAGTTGACGCAGGACATGCTGTTCCGCTTGACAAGGAGTCATGGGAGAAGCTTCGGGAGAAGGTCGGCCTTGAGGCCAGACCACCCAACGCGAGCGGCAATCCGTGGGCAATTGAGGAGATACAGAAGATTACGAAGAAAAGTGGGTTCCAAGACCTCATCGGATATGAGCAGTACTTAGAGGAACAGAAGAAGAAAGCCGAAGAGGCGGCCAAGGCAAAGAAGGAGTGAGCTTGAATGCCAGAGAAACCGAAGTTCTATCACTTTCTTGGTTGCGTCATTCCCCATCGCTACCCTAGCGTGGAAAAGGCGGTCAATCTTGTGTTCGAAGACCTCGGAATGGAACTCTTGGACATGGAGGGTGCAACTTGCTGTCCAGCTCCCGGTGTGTTCGGTTCGTTCGATAGAGTCACTTGGGCCACAATCGCCGCACGCAACGTCACCATTGCCGAGGAGGGCGGCTATCCAATCACCACTGGTTGTAACGGATGCTTTGCGAGCCTGTGGGACGCCGATTATGAGTTGAAACATGATGAGGAGCTTAGAACGGCGGTCAATGAGAACTTGGCTGAGATTGGTAGAGAGTTCAAGGGCACATCTGAAGTCACTCACTATGTAGATGCGCTTTACAACGTAGTTGGCCTTGAGAAGATAAGGGAGAAAGTGACTCGTCCCTTTGACGGGGTCCGAATGGCATTACACCCAGGTTGCCACTGGATGCGACCCAAACTCATCAAGAAGAAGGATGACTCAGAGAGACCCCACATCTTCAGGGAGCTATGTGAAACATCTGGGGCCACGTACGTTCCGTACAAGGATGAGCTAATCTGTTGTGGTGCAGGCGGGGCAGTTCGGACTGCAGACGTCGAGGTGGCCTTGGACTTCACAAAGCAGAAGTTCGAGAGCTTGCTCGAAGCTGGTGGTGCGGACATCATTGTGACTCCCTGTCCCTTCTGTGAGCTACAGCTTGACCTAGGCCAAGTAGAGATTCAGAAGTACTTCGGTGCTGAATACCACTTTGATGTGATGCATGTTGTAGAGTTACTTGCTCTTGCATTTGGTCATGAACCAGAGGAGTTCGGTCTAGCCACTCACCTACAGTACATGCAGAGAAAGAGCGAGCCAAACTGGAAACGCATCGGAATCAAGGCTTAGTATTAAGTACTTCTGACCTGGAAATTTACTTCTTGATATGGCTTGGAAGGACTACGTTGACCTTTGAGAGATCACAAGGCTCTTCGCATCGATCTCTCCCCTTGGTTCTGTGAAGATAGGCCCTCGTGTAGAGTCTCGTGCACTTCATCCTGCGTCCCGTCTGGGACGTTGTCTAGGTAATACATATTCTCATCGGTTTCAGATGGTAACCTCCAGTCATTGGCGCCAAGTTCTCTTGCCACAGAGGTATCACAGATTCAACATCCTGAAATACTGCAACCGCTCAGTATCCTTGAAGCGAGTTGTAATGGCTACCATATTGATGCGACTTTCGGAGGAGTGGACACCCCGACAATATGACCAGTGTATCTCATTGCTTACACTGGGCCAAGATAGAATTCTCAGGAACTACATTGTAAACAGAATCCTGCCTAGGAGAGGTTCCGTTCTCGACCTTGGGTGTGGAACAGGCACGTTACTCATAGAGGCGGGCAGGCGAGGTCTTCGCGGGGTGGGAGTTGACATAAACAAGTCGCTTCTAGAGATTGCGAGGAATCGGTCTCGGAAACACAATCTTGGTCGATGGATCGATTTCAGAGTTGGCGATGTTACAGATTTGCCACTCAACAATGACTCCTTTGACCTCGCGGTGAGCACACTTGTGGCAAGCGAACTCCAATCCAAGGACTCTGAGATGCTACTATCTGAGGCAAGGAGGGTCGTCGTGCCTGGAGGGCGAATAGCCATTGGTGCCGAGGGTCTGCCACGGGGAAGGACTGTCGCAGGTTTCTTCTCTTTGATTCGTAGACTGAGCTTTCGGCTTGTTTCAAAGTTTAGCCGAGTACGACCCCATAAGGTACATGAGATTGCTGGTGCGATGTCGTTAGTAGGCATCACTCCAAAGTACCGGGTGCGATTCCTTGGAGGTCTATTGGAACTATATGTTGCAGAGGCGAGATGAGTGAATAAGGGATGGAAATACTACACCTGCATATTAGGGGCCCAGTTGATGTGGCCTAGACTCGCAGTTAGGACCAAGATGGGCCTTTTCTCATTCAATGGAGCAGACTCTGAGTCACCTGTACTAGTTACAACGGATTTCTACCTGACCGTGCATAGAGTTCGAGAAGCAATACAAGAAGAGAATCTGAAGTGTCATCTGCTTGTTGTCGATGGCAGAGGTATCAATGTCTGGTGCGGGAGCAGAGGTGGAAATGTTGACACCGATTCTGTACTCGATGCAATTGACCAGACTTCGCTTGCGAACCAGGTTTCACATCGAAACTTGATCTTGCCACAATTGATCGCTAGCTCTGTTTCAAAGGCGGTCTTGGCCGACAATGGATGGAATGCCATGTTCGGACCTGTAGAGATAGGCGACGTGGGGAGCTTCATTGAGAACGAATATGAGAAGACCAGAGAACAAGGCATGGTGAGTTTCAATCTACAAGCCAGACTGGAGAACAACATGGCTCACATGGTGTTTGAGATGTTCATGTTTCTCTTGATGACACCAATCTTCTGGCTGCTCGCCAATCTTGGTGGGCCATTTGCAGCTTGGTTTGGCTATTGGTGGAGTAGTCTAGCGTATATTGTACTTCTGGCTTGGATGTTTGGAACCTTCATGGCAATAGCCAATCCAATCATGCCAACAACGTCGGGTTATGTAAGAGGACTCGTTACGGGTCTTTTTGCCCTTCTCGTATTGAAGATAATCCCCGTGATGTTTCTCTTATGGCAATCTACCATTGACCCCTCTATGATTGTCTTAGACTGGGCTCTACTTGACACAACCGGATTGACGGTTCTGGGACTGTCTCTATTCGTTGGTTTCAATTGGGGTGGTTCCACGCCCTACCTGGGAGAGGATCAGATGACTAGAGACATCATAGCAGGACTCGGGACTCTTGTGTTGTTGTTTGCTCTAGGATTCTATTTCCCGGCAGGCATCTTCTGAGGTGTTATGGATGATAATCTTCGACTATGAGGCCTGTATCGGATGCCAAGACTGTGTCAAGGTGTGTCCCAGAGGGGTCTGGGAGATTGATGCCATAAGAAAGAAGGTAGAGATCGCCAAATCAAGGAACTGCATTGACTGCACTGCCTGCGAGTTTCAGTGTCCAGTTCGTGCCATCAGGATTGAGAGGACCCTGATTCCCAAGCAGCCATTGGTCATCGGCAGGCCACAATAGAGAAATCATAGGGGCTCGATTCCTTCGTCCGACAACAAACGTTTTATCATGGCTTTCAACCGAGGCGCCTTGACACCTCGGAGTGTACATATGAATGGCCGAGTCCGCAACGAAGCCTGTTGTAATCATTGGTGCAGGAATAGCAGGTATGCGTGCTGCACTGGATCTTGCTGATATGGGTATCAAGGTCTACATGATCGAGAGACTCCCTTCTATCGGAGGTCACATGTCGCAGCTGGACAAGACTTTCCCCACCTTGGACTGTTCAATGTGTATCCAGGGACCATGGATGGTAGATTGCTCACGTCATTCGAACATAGAGATTCTGGCCTATTCCGAAGTCACTGACGTTTCTGGCCAGCGAGGCGATTTCACAATCAAGGTCTTGAAACGCACCCGTAGAGTAGATTCGGACAAGTGCACTGGCTGTGGTGATTGTGAAAGAGTCTGCCCAATTGAGGTTCCCAACGAGTACGACATGGGCCTCAAGATGAGAAAGGCTGCGTACATACCTTTTCCCCAGGCAGTGCCCAACATCGCGACGATTGACATTGAAAATTGTATTGAATGCATGACATGCGTCAAGACATGCAAGGCCGAGGCAATTGACTTTGAGATTCCAGATGAAACTCTAGAGATCAATGCCGGCTCGATCATAGTCGCCACGGGCTACGATTTGCTAGATGCCTCGAGTGTGCCGGAATATGGTTATGGCCGGTTCGCGAATGTTGTGACTGCCCTGGAATACGAACGGATGGTATCTGCAAGCGGACCCACCGGTGGTGTAGTGATGCGTCCATCGGATGGAAGAGAGCCCCACAGGATTGCATTCGTCCAATGTGTAGGCAGTAGAGATGTGAATCACTGCGCCTATTGTTCACGAATTTGTTGCACATACGCGACAAAGGAGGCCATTATAACAAAAGAACACACTCCTGAAGTTCACATAGACGTACTGTACAACGACATGAGAGCGTTTGGCAAGGGCTTTGAGGAGTTTATCGTCAGGGGCGAGAATGAGTATGGCATAAGCTATGTCAGGGGGCTTCCCAGCCAGATAATAGAGGACCCTGCGACTCAGAACCTTATTATCAGGCACAGTGATGCCAAGAATCACGAGGTTCTGGATGACACCTATGACTTGGTGGTGCTCTGTCCTGCCATGGTGCCCAACGGTAACTCAGAGCTCATGGCGAAACTAGGTCTTGGAGTTGACCAATACGGATTCATTAACGGTGTGGGTGATGGTTTCGAGTCTGTCCAGACAGGGGTGCCTGGGATACACATGTGTGGAGCATGCAATCAGCCCAAAGACATTCCGGATTCAGTCGCCCAAGGCAGTGCTGCCGCAGCTATGGCCGTTCTAGATATCACACTCCCGGAGGCAACTGAGAGGGAGCTACTCACGGAAGCCGACCTTGAGCTTATGGCGGCAGAACCACGGATAGGAGTCATCATCTGTTCCTGTGGAATCAATATTGCTGGAACAGTAGACGTAGCTGAAGTCACCGAGTATGCCAGCACGCTGCCCGGAGTTGTCTACTCAGAGAACCTTCTCTATTCCTGCTCATCAGACGCTCAAGATGTTATCAAAGAGGCAATCAAAGAACACAATCTCAATCG
>JAEORS010000161.1:0-5021 GCA_016840795.1 Candidatus Thorarchaeota archaeon
AGCCTGAGCTCGATTGATGTCTTCAGCCACCCGCAAGGATATTTCGAGAGCCTGCTTGACGAGAAGAATTCGACGTTTCTCAGGAGATAGTGTTTCGATGACGTCATCCTCCATTAGATGGTCCAGCATCCTGAGTACTTGTCTCTCGTCATACGACCCTCCAAGCTCAGCGACCATTTCTCTGACTGTTCGTCGCCCGTCCATTAGTCCGGCCAAGCGAGGCAGAACCTCTGCCATCTCAGGATGTAGACGTCGCAGATTCTGTGTTTCTATCGAGTCCGCTTGGATATATCGCAAGAAGGGAGTCTTCGCACCCACAAAGTCATCAAAACTAAGCATGTTTCTAAAACGAATGACTCTATGGGCCCACAACCTAGACGTTTCGGTAAGCATCTCACTCTTCGAAAGCCCACTGGCGTTTCTAATCTCTTTCACACTTCTTGAACCGTCAATATATGGTGTTATCGTGGTGCTAATCATAGTCAACGTATCTGGGCTAGTTGTGAAGTATGGTATCCATGAGTCCGGGAGATCTTCAAGAGATAGGTTCTTCATGACTCTCTCTCCAAACGACTCATAGTAGGCGTCTTCGAAAGATGACCCAGGCTCGATGGACTTTGCAGCAGGAAGCCATTCAAGCTCAAACTCCGCAAGTAGCGTGTTCAACAAGTCCATGACCTCCGAGCTCAGTCGTTTGGCACCTACAGCAATCAGATTGGCTTCTACTCCCTTCAATACAGAGAATACTCTAGGTCCATAGTCGAGATGGAATGCAGGCTCACTCTCTACAAAGAGTTCGTCCGAGAACATGTCCAGCGCAGCAAAGAAGATGGATGCCTGCACAGGGTCCATCCCGAATGCACGAGGGTCGAGTTGCATGTAGAATCTGGCACTGCCTGCCTTGTCTGTAATCAGAATGGCCTCTATGGCATGTCCAGTAGCCGTCAATTCGACCCACACGTACGAGAAACTTGTTCAGAATGAATATTAGCATTCTTCGGGGAAAGGCAGCTACTTCTGATACTCACTCTGCCAGTTCAGGCATCAGCTTGGAGGTCCTCATCAACAACTCTTTTATCCTGAAGGTCATGAGGACGCGGTTGAGGCCTGTCCTTGACCGAAACCGTTCCCATACTCAAGCACCCTATGTCCAAGTACATCAGGGAGGATCGTCAGCCGTGGATCTTCTGTTCCGGCTGCTCAGTTGGAGTTGTCACCCAGATGATTGCCCGTGCAGTTGACGATCTGGGAATCGACTTCCACAAAGTAGTTGTAGTGTCCGGAATTGGGTGCACGGGTAGGATTTCGGGATACTTCAAGACAGGAACATATCACACTACACATGGAAGGGCAATCGCATTTGCTGAGGGGGTGAAGATTGCTAATCCCGAACTAGAGGTAATCGTGGTAAGCGGCGACGGGGACATCGCGGCGATTGGAGGGAATCATCTCATCCATGCTTGCCGACGCAATATCGACATGACGATTGTGTGTGTTAATAACTTCAACTACGGAATGACTGGAGGACAATTTGGTCCAACGACTGAGCACGAGGCATATTCACAGACTAGCCCGCGCCCCATTGGGAATCCGGAGCATCCTTTCAACCTTGTGCAACTTGCAGCATCCTCGGGAGCCACATACGTCGCCCGTTGGACTGCTGTTCAGGCCCGTCGTGCGACCAAGTCGATTGAGAAAGGAATCCAAAAAGATGGCCTGTCCTTCGTGGAGATTGTAGGTGCCTGTCCCACAGAGTATGGAAGAATGAATAGGCTTGGTGACGGCCTGGAGATGCACAAACATCTACTCGAAGTCGCTGACATTCAGAATGGTCTTCCACCGCATGAAGCAGAGCTGGACTACGAATCTAGGATTGTCTGCGGCGAGTTTGTAGACATCGTGAAGCCCGAGTACACTGCAGTTCTCAAGCAGATGCACGAGAAGCTCAAGGAGTGAGTGACTTGAGTGACTATGAATCGACCAGATACGAAGTCAGAATCGGTGGATTCGGCGGCCAGGGAGTAGTCACGATGGCCGTTGTGATGGGCGAAACGGCGTCATTAGTTGACAAGAAACACGTCGTGCAGACGCAATCCTATGGTCCTGAGGCGCGCGGAGGCGCCAGCAAAAGCGAGCTTGTCATAAGCGATGATGAGGTTGACTATCCAAAGGTCTTGGAGCCTGATGTCTTCATAGCAATGAGTCGAGCCGCGTACCTTGAGTATATCGAAGGCCTGAAAGAGGATGGCATCCTGATTGTAGACGAAGACTTAGTTGAAGTCGAGGGGGACCTACCACGAGGGGTCAAAGTCTACAAGATTCCTGCGACTCGAATTGCTGACGAGGAAGTGGGCAACAAGCAGACAACCAATGTCGTGATGATTGGTGCATTTGCTGCCATAACCAAGATGCTGTCAGTGAGTGGGTTGAAGAAGAGAATCAAGGAACGCTGGCCGAGATTCGCAGAGCTCAACCTCAAGGCTCTTGACCTTGGCATGAAAGCTGGCAGGAAAGCTTTGAAAGCCGTGAAATAGGCCGGGTCCGCCAATCTTATTTCTAAACGGACTTCAAGTCTTGTCATGATATCATCACCTTTGGAGACCTGGCATTTCCTGGTTGGTGAATGGCGGGGATACTCCAAGGACCAGTTTGGGGGAGAAGGACTGATTGAAATTTCGAGCCTCTTCACCTTAGAGATGAATGCCATATACCTGATGTCAGTGCACGAGGCCCGCAGAGAAGGGGCGCTGGAGAATCAGAGTGTGGCACTCATGTTCTACGACACCCGCAATAGACGGTTTCTCCGAAAGACATTCTTCTCCTACGGGTTCGTAAACAATGAGGTGGAGTATATGAGCAGCGACTCTGAGATTCGCTTTGAGATTACGTCGGAGCCAAATCCTGAGGCGTTTGCTAGCATGCGGTGGAGATCCTATATCCGCAAGGTTTCAGACCATGAGGTAAGAATGGGGTTGGAGTCTGCTAATGAAGGAGAGGATTTCGTCAGTTACGGCGAAACGATTATGGAACGGGTGAAGTGATTAAGTCGTCACTCCTTCTGACCTCTGAGGGCTATGATAGCTGCTCCTAGGGCACCAGTCAACTGGGGACGCTCTGGTATCCACAATTCTTGACCTAAATGCTTCGAGAGGTAATGTCGAAAGGCGGGGTTCAGTGCGACTCCTCCAGTCACACCGACAGGTGAGGCAACTCCAACGCGTTTGGACAATGAACCTATCTTTGACGCCATTGAGAGATGAACTCCTGCAGCGATATCTGACGCCGACTCGCCGGAGCCGATGCGCCCAATTACCTCACTCTCTGCAAATACTGTACATGTACTGCTGATTGTGGAGGGCGACTTTGACTTCAGTGCCAAAGGTCCAAGCTCATCCATCGACACCTCGAGGACACGTGCCATGACCTCGAGAAAACGACCAGTACCTGCGGAGCATTTGTCATTGAGCTCGAAGTCTTCAGGTCTTCCATTCTGACCTATCCGTATGACCTTGGAGTCTTGGCCACCAACATCAATTAGCAGTCGAATCTCCGAGTTGAGTGAATGGACTCCTACGCTGTGGCACGTGATTTCAGTGACGGTCTTGTAGGCGAGCTCGACAATACTTCGACCATAGCCAGTCGCGATGATACGACAATCGCGGGGGTTGATCCCAGATTGTGTAGAGAGTTGTACTAGGAGTTGCTCTACGGCTTTCGGCGCCGACGCTCCTGTGTTCTGAAGGTGAGAAGCCAAGACTTTCTCAGAGGAGTCTATAAGAACTCCCTTTGTCGTTGTGGACCCAACGTCTATGCCAATCCCAAAGGACCCCTCGCTCACTGCTATGCCACCCTATACAAACATCTCAAGCAACGCGTCTACACGAGTTTGCACCTGGGCTTCGCTGAAGAGTCGACTATCCACCATGTCGCCTTCTATTACCACGCCAGGAACTCCGGTTCTCTCTGTCACCATTTCCTTGGATACAAGCTGACCTAGGGAGTACCTCTTGCAGGATCTGACAGAGAACATGACAAATCCATCTAGGTCATAGTCCTTAATCAGCTCGCACATCTTGTCTACTTTCGCCTCTAGTCCCTTGTTCAAATAGACATCGGAGTAGACTTCACTGACGCCATCAAGAATGGAAGCCGTGTCTGAACCTTCGACTGCCCCAGACCACGCGTGTGTGTATGTATCTGCAGGGAATACGACCCCTCTTGCAGCCAATTGGTTGAAGAACCTGAGTATGAACCACGGGGGAATATTGTCCCAAAGCAGACGCGTCTTTTCGTTTCGAATCGCACCGATGCCTTCTTTGACACGCCCCTCGACCTCGGCGAGGAGTGCTTCATAGAACTCTACACAATGCTCCATGCCACGGCTTGAAACAACAGGTGCCATTGTCAGAAATCGGTCTGCGCAGTTCAGAGGGCTCGGTTTGTTGACACAGGTTTCCAGCACCTTGGTCCACAGGCGAATTGCCTGGCTTGAAAGATTGGCCACCCTGGTGGCTTCTTCGTCTTCTAGTCTTGTGTTGAATGTGTCTGCCAGAAACTCTACCAAGCGGTCAACGCCGCGTCGAACATAGGCACGATGATGAGGCAACTGCTCACCTTCGAGTGGAGGAGTATCAAGCAGATGCACTGGCGCGCCGGTCATCTCAGATATCGCATCGTACCACTTGAGTACAGTTCCGCAGATGTTGTTGCAGGCCAACAGTGCTTGTGGCGTTGGAAGGGCCCCCATGGAGACATCTTCAGGTCGGTCTGTTGAACCGATACTTGAACGAGCGTACGAGCACAACTCCTGAGAGTATCCCAAGTCCTCTCCAAACCCGCATACTTCAGGACCTATTTTTGATGCTCCGATTATCGCCCCTGCTTGTTCAGGATAGGTCGGAAACACATCCATGGCTAGTGGAATCTCAACAGGGAAGCCAGAAGTCACCCACGCTAGTCTACCTTCTTCGCTTGCTGCCATTGCCTCGAGTCCGTGACGGAACGCAATCTGCTGAAGCAGG
>JAEORS010000162.1:0-5019 GCA_016840795.1 Candidatus Thorarchaeota archaeon
TACAAGATGCGGTTCCAAGCCCATCGAAGATTGTCGAAACACTCTCAGGTCAAATGAGTCAGGAACTGGTCATCTTCTCAGCCGAAACAGTCCATGAGGATTCATCCGTACACGCGAGAATGTTTGCACCAGCTGCGGGTGTGCTGGAGGACCCCGCCACAGGTAGTGCCGCAGGTCCTTTGGGAGCCTATGTTGAGAAGTACAACATTCTTGGTAGGAAAGAGATCGGTGCTCCAGTTGTGATTGAGCAGGGACATGAGATTAAGAGACTAAGTCGACTCGTATCTGAAGTCATTGGTGAACCCAAGCTTGACGGAATGAGGGTCTCAGGCCAAGTCAGACTCATCGCTGAAGGAGAGTTTTATCTCTAGCGGGAGTTGTGCGCTTGTGGAGGGATTCTTGTGTCTGGAGAGAACGAGTCAGAGAAACGACAAAACCTGGAGGAAGTACGTCGGTTCTTTGCCGAGCTGCTGGATGCATCTTCCTCCCAAGGATTGGTGGGCGTGGCCAGCTTTGAGATTGTGTACAAGGAACTGTTGCCAGTTCAACAGGCGAATCTAGAGAATCTCGTCAGTGAGAAGTATAGCGAAATGGCCGATTCAGGCTCCATTCTGTCAATAGCCGTTGCATACCCTGCGAGCGTGATAGGCTGCATCAACGTTTCGCGGGATGATCGCATCGACTTTGGAAGCTGGAACAAGTACGCAGACCAGTATCATAGGTTGAACGAGCTACTGAACGCGAACGCTCAAGCTATGGCAGCTAGATTCGAAGGTGTTGCCATTCCAGCCACCATAGAAGGAATCGCCGCGCAGGTCAAAGATGTCAGCCACTACTATCCGCTCACAGTTTCACATCGCGTGGTAGCCGAACATGCCGGGCTTGGCTGGAGAGGGAAGAATGGTTTGCTCATCAACGAGAAGTACAGCTGTGCAATCCGCTTCGCATCCATAGCGACATCGCTGCCTCTTCCCCACGGCAAGAGAATGGTAACGAAATGCGGTGATTGCACGGCATGTGAAGACGTTTGCACATTCATAAAGTACAGGAGTCAGCTCAAGGACTATCGCGAGAATTGCAGAAGGTATCTAGTTTACCTGCAGACCAAGGGACTGAAAAGAGACGTTTGTGGGAAATGCATTCAGGCCTGCCTGTTCAATGGCATCTACAAAGACGAGTACATCCTCACCGATTCAGGATACTGACCATAGCGGCTTCCTGAAGAATACCTCACCCACACCGCTCTCGTTCACTCCAAGAAGAATGCCGCATTCCTCGAAACCGACCGCTCTATGCCATGCTTGAGTATCCGGCTCATCCATCTGAGATGAGCTGAGAACAATGTCGTAGCCGTTTTCCCTCAGGTGAGATTCTAGATAGTCAAGAAGCAGTCTACCTATGCCCTCGTGTTGGTACTTCTCTTCTACAAAGATGAGTCCGATGTAGGGCACTCTGGACCACAGAAACTCAAGGCGCAGGTAACCAATTGGCTCACCATCGAGTTCGGCTAGGAATATCTCATCCTTCATAATCTTCTCGCGCATCAACATCTCGTTTGCGAGAGGATCCTCGGCAACACACCACTCAAGGTCTCTGGGCTCTGCACAACGCACCACTACTCTGGAACTGATTCCCATTTTTCTCACTCGCAGACCTGAACGGTTGTCTTGCATACGCGAAGACCGTTAAGTCTGTTTTTAGCTCCGGTGCAGAGAAGAAGAGCAGCTGAGCTGCTCTCCCTTCACTCAAATGCGCTGGGCTCCTCTGGCTGCGCATCACTTGGTGCCTCCACCTTCAGAGTTTCAAAATCGGGGTCAATGTCTGTATACCTGAGTATGTATGCAGCAACCAGCAGGAACGGTGCGAAGAAAGGCCCCCACCATAGGTAGCCGAACAGCGTGCTTGCTGTGGTCTGGACCGAATACTCCATGAACCAGCCGAGCAATAGCGCGGACGCGGCCTGGAAGATGTTTAGCGGGACTCCCTTGAAGCCCTCATAGATTCCTGCACGGCTCTTTCCAGACACGAGTTCATCCACATGGGCAATGTCGGCGGGAACTATATAGCTCATCAGGTAATACACAGCCATGCACGCTGCGAGAGGTATGAAGTATACAAATGCAACAATCACATTCGACACAAGACCTACGGCCGCACCGACCACAGGGGTCAATGCTATGAGCAGTGCAAGGAGAATCAATGAGTAGAACATTAGACGACCTTTACCGGTCCTAGCAATCATCTTAATCCACACGTACAGGAAGACGATAATCGAGATCAGTAGTCCTATGGCAGGGGGCAGCAGCGTTTCCATCGTCGTTAGCAACAGGACTTCCTGCGCAAAGCCGACTACTTGAGATGTAATCGCCGAGAAGCTGAAAGACAGGAAACCGACGACAAGTATCCACCTCACATAGACTTTATTCTGAAGCACGGTGGTCGTTTCTTCTCTCATGCTCCGCTTGGGAGGCATTATGTCAGGCTTCTCTCGTACAAAGGCAATCGATGGAAGATAGAACAAGATTGTGATAATCGCAAAGGCAATCACGATGGTGAAGCCCATCGAACTCAGACCCGGCGGAGGGCCGGCTACGAATAGCAGAGGAGTCACGAAGCCCACAAGAACCCCGAGACCATTGGCAACCCAGTTCGCAGTATTCTGCATGCTGGACACAAGAGGCCTCTCATCCTCATCTGTTATTTCTGGCATCCATGCTTGAAAGGCAGTCAGCAAGAATGCGTAGAAGAATTTGAACGAGCATATGAACAGTAGGTAATATCCAAACAGGACAAGCTCCAGGGATGGGTCTGCGGTGTTCAGAAACCAGTTGGGAACGAAGAGCAGGACCCCTGTCAAGGCCAGTCCCGGCGCCCCGATTATCACAAACGGCTTCCTTCTGCCCCAGCGCGTATCGACACTGTCACTGTAGTAGCCTGTAAGCCAGTGGGTCAGTCCGATGACTATGTAGGACATAGCAAGCGCAATTCCGTCCAGCAGCCAATTAAGCTCGAAGACGGTTCCGTATAGCCAGAACGCGGTCAGGCCCGTCAGGGTCAAAAGAAATGACGAGCCAAAGCGCCCCATACCATAGGCGACTTTCTTGTAGAATGGCAGCATATGCAAACAACACCCTCTCAAGCGACTCAACAAGAGGCCATTGTATTCACTTGCTGGGATTTAAGTCTCTTGAGAGCTTGTGCTGAGTGCACTATGATTGAACTTGTGTCACAAGCAAGCTTGGGAAGATGATTTTGCGGATCCTCTTCATCAGCTCTATGTATTCCTGATTGTCTGCCGCGTAGACATCCAGAAGCCAGTTGTATGCCTCAATCAGGGATTTATCAGCGACATCACCGGTGACCATTGCAGTGATTTCTTCACTTGCCCCCAGCCAGATATGTAGACTCTTGCCCATCAGTTTCTCAAGATCTGTCTTCTGTTCATCATCGAGTTCTAGGGAGAAGCTCCTCAACATCCCCTCTAGCCTTTTTTTTGCCTTCTGCTTAGCATATTCCTTGTCACTCGGCTCAGTAGCAATGATGAAGCCTGCATGAGTCCGGATATAGTAGTCTGTGGTGCGTTTGCCTTTTGTCACCGTCCCGAATTTCACCACATAGCCACCCTCAATCAGTATTGGAAGATGATGATACACCTGGTTCTTAGTGATTGCATCTTCAGGCCACCTCTCCTCCGACAGATTCACGATTTCAGCCACTGAAAGGGCCTCGCGCTTCACAGTCTTCTCGCGGATAATCTTCTCACCAGACTCCTGGTTGAACTCCTCTGTGGTAAGCGTATCTTTGATGCCCCAATAGAGAATCTTCATAATCTTGCTTCTCACAGGCTCCAGCATTATCTTGCCTATCTCTTCGTCACGCACAATCTTCTGCCCTTCTGGAACCAAGGGCTTCCCATCAACCAAAGCTTCCTCCGTGAGTTCAATACAAGCCAACGTATCTGTCAATTCATCATTCAAGTTTCTCGTCACCTCAATCATACTGGTGGTTATTACGGTTCTGACGCAGAATGGATACTTATTAAACTTTTGCGTCGCTGATGCTTGTAATGATACACCGTCACAATCCGAATGGTTTGGTGCGCAAACCTTTATATGCATCTATGTCCACAACGGAAACGTTGGTGGCACAAAAAGTTGGATAGTTTGGGCCCCAAGAAACGGTGAGAAAAATGGCATTCGCAAAGAAACGCAGCAAGCAGGTAGATGACCTCCCTGAGAAGTTTACAAGATTCAAGACCAACGTCCGCGTTGAGTTGTATCGTGTTTCCTTCAGAAGGTAGACCGGTGATTCACCAATGTACCTATACCGGTGGATCGCTCTGGTTCCTTCCCATGATTCTCAGGATCTGAATCTTGAGAACCTTGGTCATTCTTCCTTCAAACAAGCTTCACATGTACAGACTAGGATGCTCATGCTGAACCCAACATGAGCATCCCCTCCTCTTTTTCTGATTCATCCACTACTCCCTGAAGTCCTTATCCTTGTACTCCATAGGATTGGCTTCGAAAGTATCCTTACAGTACTGAGCACAGAAGTAGTACCTCTTCCCATCGAAATCACTGTAGAGTGTGGCCGTCGCAGGGTCTACATCCATCTTGCAGATCGGGTCTACTACAGTTCTAGGCTCCTGCTTCGACACCTCTGGTTCCCGATACTTCTGCGGGTCCGACTCAAAGGCATCTTTGCAGTGCTGATTGCAGAAGTAATATCGTTTGCCCTCATAGTCACTGTAGAGGTCCGCTGATGCAATATCGACCTGCATCTTGCATATGGGGTCGATGGCCACGGTTCCTTCTTGGTATGCCACCGGCGGCCTAGCTACAACTCTCTCTTCAGCTCGTTCAGGCTTAAAACGATTCAGAGTCAAAGCGTTACTGACTACGCTGACGCTGGAAAGTGCCATCGCAAGACCTGCAATTTCCGGTTTCAAGAACAAGTGTAAGGACGGATAGAGCAACCCTGCAGCGATCGGCAGCAGGATGATGTTGTAGATAAGAG
>JAEORS010000163.1:0-4985 GCA_016840795.1 Candidatus Thorarchaeota archaeon
CTGTTGTTCTAGAGGAGCATCCCGAGATAGGGAAGCCTGACCACTGTGCAGGACTCGTCAGCACATCAGGTTTCAGTTCACTCAACCTCAATCCCCCTAGAGATGTAATTCAGAACTATGTGTCTGCAGCAAGAATCTTCGCACCATCGGGGCAGTCCATCCTGATTGAGAGAGGAAGACGTGAGGCTTTTGTGATTGACAGAAGCAGATTCGATTCTTGGCTGGCTGATAGAGCTACTGATGAAGGAGCCGAGGTTCTGACAGGAAGCAAAGTGCTGGGAGTGAGTAGCGTAGAGGGGAACCCCAGTACTGTTTCACTGAAGACTGCAGGAGGCCATGAAGAAAAAAGGTCGCAGATCGTAATCAATGCAGAGGGCACTAGATGTGTGTTGTCAAAGCTTGTTGGACTACCAAGCGTTCCACGACGTAGCAAGTATCCGGCATACCAGTTTGAAATGAATGGCGTGGATATTGACGATGACGTCGTCGAGATGTTCTATGGGAGAAACGTTGCACCAGGTTTCTTTGCCTGGATTATCCCTCTCGGTGACCGGAGAGCCCGGGTGGGACTGGCGGCCAAGGACATGGCCAAGAGACGGCTTGAGGCCTCGATACGACGACATCCTGTCATGAACAAGCGACTGGAGCACGCTTCCATTGAACGGGGGTTCGGTGGCATCGTCTTGGTTGGAACTCCCATCAAGAAGACAGTGACAGGTAGATTCCTTGTGGTGGGAGATGCAGCCGGCATGGTGAAACCCACAACGGGAGGCGGCGTCATCATGGGAGGTATTGCTGCAAGAGTTGCAGGCCAAGTGGTTTCAAGTGCACTCCGTAATGAACACCTGATTGAACGGAATCTTGTAACATACGAATCGAAATGGCGGGCACTCTTGATGAGAGAGCTAAGTGCCATGCATCTTGCACAGAGGATGATATCTAACCTATCGGACCATGGTTTCAACATACTCGTCAGAGATGCTGTCGACTTCAATCTTGTGGACATTGTAAGGAGGGAGGGTGATATGGATTTGCAGAGGAGGGTGATATTCCGCCTTCTCTCAAATCCTTACACAATTCTTGCAGGCTTGAGGGCCATTAGATACTTCAACCCAATGCTGTAGCATTTGCACATCTTTATGAGCACAACGATTCCCAACTCACTGAGAGAGGTCCACATAGATGGTTAGTCCCGAAGAGACAGACATTCTGGCATTGGCGCGTAGGATCTTGGAGCGTCATCCGGTGTGCAATCGTTGTCTGGGACGGCAGTTTGCTTGGCTGAGTACAGACACTTCCAATGAAGACAGAGGTCTTTCTCTGAAGCTTACTCTCTCAATGATAGCCGATAATGACATCAGGGCGGGACGTAGAGATTCGGGACTGAAGCTAGTGACACTCTTGGCTGACAATGGTATGTTCGGGCCAGCGCGCGCCCTTGCTGAGAGAGACTCCATCGAGCTTCCTCCAGAGAAGACATGTACCCTCTGTTCTTCGGACAACCAGTCTTTGTTTGATAGGTTGCCGGAACTGGCTAAGAAGGCAAAGGCTACGACAGACGGCATAGAGTTCAGCACCTTTCTTGTTGGGAGCGTGCCGAGCCCCATCTTACTTGAACGCGAAGATGAGCTAAGGAGCGACCTGAAGATTATGCATGGTGAAACATTGAAGGCCGACTTGAACAGGGAACTCGGAAAACACCTTCAGCAAATCATCGACAAACCTGTGGAATTCTATCATCCAGACATAGTAATCGTCCATGACATGGTCGGGGACCGGGTTGAGGTAAGAATCAACCCGATCTTCATCGCCGGTCGTTACAGGAAACTGGCACGAGGGATCCCCCAGAGTCGATGGGACTGCAAGCTGTGTAGAGGAAAGGGTTGTGACGAATGCGGAGGCACTGGAAGGAAGTACCCGGACTCGATTTCAGAGTACATAGGCATTCCAGCTCAAGATCTTGCGAAGGGTACCAAGTTCAAATTCCATGCGGCTGGAAGAGAAGACATCGATGTTCGGATGCTGGGGTCTGGTAGACCATTTGTTATTGAGGTGTCAGAGCCCAGAATCCGGACCCCTGATTTGAAGAAGCTAGAGAAACGTATCAAGAAGGAATCATCGAAGAAGCTGGAGGTTCTTGACCTAGAGATGTCCACCAGGAAAAGAGCCCAAGCACTGAAGGATGAAGCCTCAGAGAATGTGAAGGACTATGAGGGCACAATAAGAACAGAACAGGACGTCAGCCAGGACATCCTCACAGAAGCGTCCGACGGCTTTCGTGACTTGGATGTCACCCAGAGAACACCAACACGAGTTGCACATCGGCGAAGCGACCTAATTAGAACCAAACGTATCTTCGAGATGAAGCTGAGGAAGATTGGAAGCCACACTGTGAAGGGCTTCTTCAGGGTTCAGGGGGGAACATACGTCAAGGAGCTTGTTTCCGGAGATAATGGCAGGACCACTCCATCTCTCTCGGAGAGAATTGACACCGTCTGTGAGTGTGTCGAACTCGATGTTCTTGAGATTCATGAGTAGCTGTTGCGAAATCCTTAAGTGGCGACCTTTGAGGGGATGCTGGACCTCGGGTACACAGTTGGCTTTAGGTAGGTCGAGGTACAAGTTTCAATAGATGATTCCCCATGGTGAAGAAGAGTCATGGTTACCGTGCCCGAACGCGCAGTCTTATGAGAAAGAAGGTACGGCAACGTGGAATGAGCTCTCTCAGTAGGCTACTGGTTGACTATGAGATTGGACAGCGTGTGGACATAGTCATTGATTCTGGCGAACATAAGGGAATGCCCCACCGAAGATACCATGGCAGGACTGGGCTGGTGACAGGAAAGAGAGGCAGGGGAGTCATCGTTGATGTGAAGCTTGGTAAGGCCACGAAGACGCTCATTGTGAGACCCGATCACCTTCGACCAAGCAGAGGCTGAGAAAGAAGATGCCCAAGGAGATTATCAGCGAGGAAGAGACTACACTCCCCAGAGTGAAGAAGCTACTCTCCCAGAGAGGTAAGGAAGGAGAACTCTCATTCCAGCAGAACATCACGCTGGAGCACGCCTCAACATTCTCGAAGATGGCGCCTGCGGTTGCCGACAAGCTGGTGGAACGCTTGATCAAGAACTACGGCATCACCAGAGCCCACGCAGTGCAGGTTGTGAACATTGCACCGACAACTCCAGAGGAAGCAAGAACCATTCTGGATGCGCGCTCAACAGACGTCACTGATGAACAAATCGCCGAAATCGTTGAGATCGTGTCGAAAGCGATATCCTAGAGTTCGCGCCGCTGTTCCTCACGCGGAAGTAACACTTTTTATCAATTCCCGACCATCTCATTGATGATGCGGTCACCGAATATCTGGAGTAAGAGAAGATGGAAGGACACCAAGACAGAATGTACGAGACGCATGCATATGTCCTGGCAGTCGTTCCGCCGAAAGCATATCTCCGCGATTCTAGGCCGCGAGGCGAAACCGTGGTTCAGGGCATAGGTGAGTCATTCTTCACACTTCTTGAAATGTTACCTCAACGTGGAACGACACCGCATCCTCAGGAACGCCTTTCTATAGAGAAGAACTCGAGAAGCAAGATTGACCACGTCAAGAGACGTATCTTCTACGAGGATCTTGCACCAGAGAGCGTGACTGAGTTGCCTCTTGTTGTTGAGATTATTGTCACCAAGCACGAACACAAGTTTGTACAGTTCTTCAACGAGGCCGCACCGATTACAACTAGACAACACTCACTACAGCTGCTACCAGGAATCGGACAGACCTTGATGTGGGCTCTTCTAGAGGAACGGAAGCGGGAGCCCTTCAAGAGCTTTGAAGACATAGCGGCGCGTACCAAACTTCAGAACCCGAAAAAGGTGATAACTGCAAGAATCATCGATGAGCTCGCGGAGGACGTCAAGCGCTGGCTGTTTGTCAGACCTCCAAGGCGAAACGATGATAGAGAGCGTTCTAGGTGAGCCCCCTGACCGAGGACCGCATTCGCCTAATGTTGCGAAAGTATGGCGTTAGACCTGACAAGACATTAGGACAGAGCTTCCTTGTTAACCCAGAAGTAGCCAGAGAGATCGTCAGATCTGCAGAACTAGATAGAGAAACCTCTGTATTGGAGATTGGTGGTGGACTTGGTATTCTATCAGAAATGATAGCGCGGGTAGCGGGTGATGTTCATGTAGTCGAAGTTGATCCAAGACTCGCCGATGCCCTCAGGGAGGTGCTTGGGATCTACTCGAACGTACACATCATCGAGGGGGATGCTCTCGAGGCGGACCTACCCAACGTGAACAGAATCGTTTCCAATCTCCCATATAGCATATCCTCAGCCATCACCTTCAGATTGATGAAGGAAACTGGCTTTGATTTTGCTGTCCTGATGTACCAGAAAGAATTCGCTCTTCGGCTTCTTGCGGAGCCTGGCACGCAGCTCTACTCCCGCCTGTCGGTCGATGCTCAGTATCTGGCTGAGTTTCAGCACATCATGGAGGTTCCAGCTCAGATGTTCTACCCAGTACCTGCCGTGGACTCAGTTGTTGTGAGGATGGAGCCACGAAGAGCTGGGCAATTCGCTCGAAATCAGGATGTATTCTTCTGGTTCGTTCATGGCATCTATTCGTATCCAAACAAACAGCTAAGAAGGGCTCTGGGAATATGGCTCAAGAACATAGGTGAGGACAAGAGTACTGCAGATATAATCATCGAGAATGTATCGGACGCTCTCAGCGGAAATGAACGGATGAGGACGCTGACTCAAGACAACCTCATCATGTTGGCAGATTCGATTCTTGACTTGATCGAGGAGGGTGTGTTGGGAGGCCCAAGAGGGTTGAAGAGTGGAACTGAATGAAATAGAACTGGTCACTGACCCAGGGGTCTATCAACCGTCGGAAGACACGTATCTTCTTCTCGATGCAATAGAGCTTGGACCTACTGATTCCTTCTTAGAGATTGGCTGTGGTTCTGGGCTTCT
>JAEORS010000018.1:0-17903 GCA_016840795.1 Candidatus Thorarchaeota archaeon
GGCTTCAAGCTGGAAGAGAGAAGAATCTCAAAGGACTGGAGTTGGGTGGACTCAACTTGGATACTGATAACAGATGAAGGAGAAGTGAACGAGTGGAGCGTTTCGCACTGGATATACTCCGCAGCCGAGATGAAGGCAATGCTGAAGTCAGTCGGATTCAATGAACATGAGGTCTATGGATCACTAGCGGGAACTCCCTATGATCACGACGCCATTAGACTCATCGTTATTGGTAGGAAGACCTAGCACCTCCTCATCGACATCTCTGATGACATTATTAGGCATAGATGAAATTGACTATCATGAAGACTGAGAAATGGAAAGTAGTAGGAGGGCTGATATACAAGCTTGAGAGAGCCTTCGAGAGTATGCTTCATGCCGTCGAGCTGGCAAGAAGACTCAAGGCTGACAGGTATGTCTATCTTCACAGAACCGATGACGGCCTGTGGGCTGTATACTGGCGAGAGAAAGACCAGGATGCACAGTGCGAACCCGAGTACGACTATAGTCTGACGCGAATTTAATCATCATCCAGTGCGTACGGGCATAATAGGGTCCGGTCCCTATGAAAGACCATGCCACCTGACTTCCGTTCTTCCGAACTTGATTTCGATGAAAAAGCTCTTGTCATTGAATCACTCGGCCGAACGGTTCAGATGGGCCAAGGTGCCAAGTTCGAGCAGCTGATTCGCAGTTCCAATCTATCTTCCGTAATCAATGTGACTGGCTGGACGTTCGAAGCTGTACGGGTACTTCTCGCCGTTGGTGAGGATAAGAATGCCAAATTGTCACTGAGAAATGGGCAGCGGTGCTATACAGTTGTAACATATCCAAGGGGTCCTATTCTCTCTACTCTTGTGGAGTCAATCGTGGTTGGACAGTGGTAGTCCGAGCCAAGTAGCGTCTTTTCGCCCATGACATAGACGGCAATCTCTTTATCCTAGACCGTTCTCATGGATTTCGAGGTGTTGCACTCTGAACCTTTCATTCAAGACTCTTGACGATGTGGACTATGCTGGGAAAAGAGTCCTAATTCGGGTCGACATTAACTGTTCTGTAGATCCAGAAACCAAGAAGATCACAGATGACTCAAGAATCATTGCTACACTCCCAACACTCAGAGAGTTATCAAAGAGCCGGGCTGTTTTGCTGGCTCATCAAGGACGTCCGGGGAGTGATGATTTCATCTCATTGGAACAACACACAGAGATAATGAAGAAACATGGACTTGACGCCAGTCATGTCGACGACATCTTTGGAGAGAAGGCGCAACAGGCAATTCAGCACGTAGAAGTCGGTGAGGTACTGGTTCTGGAGAACGTACGCTACTTCGAAGGCGAGCTGAAAGAGGGCCCGGCTGAGGAGGTTGCCAAGGAAGCAATAGTACAAGAGCTCTATCCATATTTCGACCTGTTTGTCAATGACGCATTTGGTGCTGCACACCGGTCCCAAGCATCGATCGTAGGGTTCACCACTGTACTACCTTCCACAGCAGGAAGATTAGTAGAGAAGGAGATTCGTACGCTCACCGATGCCACCGCTACTGACAGACATCCCTGGACTCTAGTTCTTGGAGGAGCGAAGGCAGAAGACAAGGTAAAGACTCTTGGCAAGCTCTTGGCCGCTGGACGGGTTGATCAGGCCTTACTTGGTGGGCTAGTAGGAACACTATTCCTTATTGCAACGGGAAGCGTTTCCGAAGAGTACTCCACTCCAATCAAGGGGTTCGACTCTTCAATTGATACTGCGAGGGACATTCTAGGGAAGTATCCTGATACCATTGTACTCCCTGAAGATGCAGCAGTGGAGAGGGACAACGAACGCGTTGAATGCAGCTTCGACAAGATGAATGGAGACCCATTCCTCGACATTGGTTCAACCACGACTGAGAAATATGTAGAAACGATTCGTGATTCCGCAGTAGTATTCGCAAACGGTCCAATGGGCTTCTTTGAGAAGGAGGCCTTTGCGAAGGGGACCTCTGAAGTATTGGATGCTATCGCTGAATGTGACGGGATAACCGTGGTCGGTGGTGGTCATATGGGGGCCATGGCAATGAAAAAGGGCCTTGCCGAACGCATAACTCACATCAGCACGGGCGGAGGGGCCACAATCAACTTCCTTACTGGAAAGAAACTCGATCTCATTGTCGCCCTTGAAGCGGCCTCGAAGAGGATGGGAAGCTAGTACTCGTCTGAGTTGAGCAGAGTGATTGCTCTGTTTGACAGAGTTATAAAAGATTAGAACAGCAGATACGCGAAAGTGAGCATTCGATTGACGTAGTTCAGACATACTTTCACACTCAGCAAGAAGCAGCAAACGAAACCATCACACACCAACTTGGCAAAGCTCACGTATGTAGCTCACAGATTACCAGAAGGGTGATGATATGACAGACAAGGTGAAATGTCCTAGATGTGGTAGCGCATCAATTGCAAGAGACATGTATCCGGGCAGTGCTGGTGTCAGATCACGGTACATGTATGCCTGCAGCAAGTGCGGAAGTCACTGGGAAGATAATGCATGAGTCCAATGCCTTCCAGAAGATGTGGAGCCCCAGGCGCGATTTGAACGCGCGATCTCCTGATATCTTGATCAGAGTCAGCATTCCCCTGACATACAAGTCAGGCGCAGTATCGACCTGCAACATCAGGCACTCCGTTATAAGAACGCCTTGTTACAGTAGGCCGCTTTGCTACTGGGGCACAAACCGGAGGTCTTCTAGAATGCATTATAGAGTTTTCGCACTGGGACAGGCGAAGATAGCTGAAACGATACCTGTCAATACAGGTGCCTACTTGTCGTGGTACACATTGTCGATTATGATCGCATACGCAAGCAATGTCAGCCTATCCGCATCTAGATCCTCAAGGTGGATGACATAGCGGTCCTTGAAGTTGAACGCCGGAGCAAAGACGTCACGCCATTTGTCAGCCTTCTTTATCACTGCATAGACCTTCTTCTTGTCTCTGGGATCAGTAATCTGGAAGTTCCACTTCATCACGCCACCTTGCGCCTTGTAGATGTGCTCCTCTTGCGGGCTGTAGAAGTCAATTGACCCTCTGAAGGCTATCATAGGTCTCTTACCACGACCTATCAATGTGCCATCTGGTGCCTTGACTTCATAGACGGGTCTCGCAGCCATCAGCTTCTTGTTGATAGTGCAGAGCAAAGTACCATCCGGCTCATAGAGCTGAATCTCAGCACGCAGCGATAGTATCTTTCGTGTCATATGACCAATCTTGTTCTCATGCTGGTCGTATATGTCACCGCCACCGAATCGCCAAGCTTTCTCATGCATCACATAGAAGCTTACGGTTGGATCGAGAAGACTCATTGTGTTCACCTAATGACTCTATTCCAGAACTATTCATTTAAGCTAATTCCGCCTAAATCGACTCATTGATGATTTGAGGCCCCAAAGGAAGCGGCAAACGCCTGAGAAACGCCTAAAAGGCGTGTTCATCGTCCATCTGTCACGGACATGTTTATGAGGCAACAGTTGAATAGAAACTTGCACAGTAGGCCTCAAATCCGTCCTGTATGAAATGCATGTGATACAAACTAAGAATACTCACAAGAAAAGTAAAATACGGCAGAAGTGATGCCAACACTGTCCGACGTACCATAGGTGATACCAGTTGCAATTCGCACAACCCGAATTTATGGACACATTCTTCCAGTATATCTTCGGCTTCTTTGACCGACTCTTCTCAACACCGCTACAGCCTTGGATTCCATGGGGTCCAGGAGACTGGTACTTCACGATCACGACCTCATTCTTCGTGTTGATAATCCTATACCTAGTACGTCGTATTCGAAAGGGCGGTGGAAGTTCCGTAGCAGACGGAGTAAAAACTGTGATTGCGTCGACTGGAGACGTTTCAGCGGGAATGTCCGGAGCTAAGAGGCTCGGGTTCCTGAGAGACCCTGCTGACGCTCTTGTCTTCCTCAAAATAGAGGAGAACGCAGTCCAGCAAGCACTCACCGCGCTCGATTACTATGGGGATCAGGGCGAGATTAACGACACCGTGAAAATGAAGCTTGCCAGCGTATACCAGAATCGTCTCGAGTCAATTCGAACTGCAATCGCGAAAGACGAACAACTCAAGGAGATTGTAGCAACCTCAGATGCAGTTGGCAAGGCCCGTTCTGATTATCTTCGAAAACTTGCAGCAATGTCTGGTACTGCTGTCGAAGCTGACGAAACAGGTGGTCCGCCCAGCGTGGGAATGCCAAGTGCCGTGCCCACAGCTCCAGCTGAGGGAGCAGCTCCAGCGGCCGGTCCTCCGAGCGGCCCTCCAAGCGGTGGTCCCCCGAGCGGTGGTCCTCCATCAGGAGGTCCCCCAAGCGGCGGCCCTCCAACTGGTGGCCCTCCGGTAGGTGCAGCTCCAGCTGTCGCCCCGCCTAGCGCCGCACCTCCAAGTGATGCACCTCCAGCAGCAGCCCCTCCAGGCGGTGCACCCCCGGCCGGTGGTCCTCCAGGAGGAGCACCTCCAGCAGCAGGCCCTCTAGGTGAGGCAGGTCCTGAGGGTGGAGACAGACCCGCAGGTGGCAAGAGCACTCTTCAGTCAGAGATGCTCAGAGAGATGGAACGTCTGAAGGCCCTAATGGGCGGAGATTAGCCTATCCTAGCCTCATCACATTCTCACGGGATTCAAAGGCAGACAGAAGTTTCTCTAGGAAGGCTTTTTGGGTAGCTTGAGGGGAATTCAGATACATCTCTATGGAGTCCAATAAATGTCCAATGCCAAGGTAAATGCTGCCAAGAGTGCCATCAAGCTGATACCGTCTAGCGGGGCGATAGGTCTTGGCAGTGGATCTACTGTGGCTATCTTTGCCAAGGAGCTAGGTCGTAGGACATCCAAGGGAGAGGTGGAAGTCCGTGTTGTGCCCAGCTCATACCAAGCATACCAACTCGCTATAGAACATGGAATCGCTTTGACGAATCTTGACCTAGACCCCAGTCTTCTGCTCACAGTAGACGGAGCAGATGAGGTAGATAAGAATCTCAATCTGACAAAGGGCGGTGGAGGTGCACTCTTTCAAGAGAAGATTGTAGCCTCAGCATCCGAGCGATTGATCATTATCGTAGACGAATCCAAGCTCGTTGACTGCCTTGGCACAAAGTTCCAGATTCCTGTTGAGATTCTCCCATTCTCACTTGGTGTGGTTTTGCGGAAGATAGAAGCCTTGGGCATAACTCCAACCGTTAGAAAGGCTGAGAAGAAGATGGGTCCGGTAGTGACTGACAACGGCAATTTCATCTTGGACCTCAAGTTCCCGAAGCCAATCACTGAACCTGCTAAGGTAGCCGTAGACCTGAAGATGATTCCAGGTGTCGTTGAAACTGGACTCTTCATCGATATGGTTGATGAGGTTCATGTGGGCAAGGAAGATGGCGTCTACATAATACGGAGATAGGAACGTATCGGCTCTCTATTTGTACACGGTAGTGAACTTACGATATCGATTTGGGTATGCAAGAACATCAGTGGAATGCACGAACTGGTCAATTCCTCCGAGATGATTAGGCAGGGACTTCACATCGTCACTATCTATCTGCTCAAGGATGGCATCAGCAAAATCATTGCCTTGGATGATCATGAAGGGCCGCTTATGAAACGGAGACACTCTGTCATTCAGAGGGGAGGTAATCCGCAGTTCATTGTGCATCCGAGCGACATACTCGTAAGCGGAAGTCAGGTGTTTCTCCCTCTCTTTCCAAGATTCTGCATGCAAGACCCTTGTGAAAATCGGCGTGAGAGCAGCAGCGCAATCAAGCTGTGAGAACGCACTTCCAAACCATTTGATGTATGGAGCATACTGTTTCTTCATGAGGAAACAGAGTTTCATGAGGTCGTGTACCAACCTCCCTGCAATAAGACGCGACCCTAATTCATCTCCGACCTGACCACAGCGGCCCATGAAAGCCTCTTCCTGTGATATACGGCGCCACTGGTTAGACAAGAGATAGAACCACACATCTCTTGGATAGTACTGTAGTCTGGCTAGAATCGGTTCTAGTGTACCCAGACCATCATGAAACACCCGCCCACTCACGATGCTTCTGAGCCGCTGTTCTGGCAGTGTCAACCAGTCCACGGCACTCAAATCTGCTTCAACATCCAAACCGAGGTAGTCCTCGAAGAAATCCGTGACGGTAAGAATTATGACACGGTGATTGACCGGTCCTTTTTCAGTTGCCACCATGACATCAGATCCATCATCATGTAAACCCAAGTTCGTAGGAAACCCACGCACGTCTGTCGGCAGTTCATGACGAAGCACTTGGTCTATCTTGTCTTTGAGGTTACTGTGGTCCGCTTTCGCTAAGAAGACAGTGAACTTGGGTCCCCAGTCATGATCCATGGACTGGGCCGTGTCAAATCCAAGCACATCTGAACCACCACCTAATCTCCCGGCTGAGTATACTAGATCGGGAAAGTGTGATTCCAAGATTGGCTTCACGGCTTCTTCGTAGAATGCTTGGCTAAGATCCATCCCCTTCATGAAACTGGTTGGAAAGCTGCCTGTGGTCATAGTGGCCATCTCACTGCCGATATCCGGTCAAATCTGGCCAATTTGGACCTTGCGGACACAGAGAAAACGAGGTGGCGGGCCCGCCCGGATTCGAACCGGGGATTACTAACTCTCTCCAATTGCTATTGGCGTTCATAGGAGGCTAGTGCCCTATCCAGGCTAGGCCACGGGCCCACAAAACCCATCGAGTGGTCGGTTCGTTGTTAAAGCTTTTGCAGAACCGGTCATTCTGCAATCTTCGCAGTTATCTTTGCACCCTCCTCCAAAGCATCAACAAGAGAAGAACCCTGTCTGGTCTTGATGCGAATAGCACTCTCACCGTTGCGACCGATGACAGTTGTGAAGAGGTAATCGTCGTCTGCGAAGACCTCGACTCGCTGCTTGGCATATTTCCGTCCAGCAACAAGTGTGACCTTCTTCCTGCTGTAACTCACTGAAACTGGTACAGTCTCTCCGGGAACGCCTCGGTCTTTTCTCCGATCGCGGATTGTGGGAGTAAAGACCCCTCTGACTGGTACTACTACCTTCTCACCACCAAAGGAGAACATCTCATACTCAAGGACCCCATGTTCGAAGTCCCTTACCTCCACAACCGGTCTTGCTAGGTCTCTCTGAGAGCTACTCATACCTGTTGGAAGTTTGACCTTCAGAGAGAGAGAAGATACCTTTGCCACACGACCATCTTCTATGTGAACAACGGTGTCGACTGTGCTGGGAACCTGCCCCAGCTCAACTCTTCCCCCGAGTATCAATCGCTGAAGTGCGTCAATTGCTGAACCTGCGTGCACAACTCCAACCATCCCAACACCTGCAGACCGGAGATCAGAATAAGCTTGGAAGTCGCTATTCTTTCGAAGCTCATCGTAGACCACATAGTCTGGACGAACCAAGAGCAGAACGTCAGCAGCTTTCTCCATACTTCCATCTAGAGGTGAGTACTGGACAATCGCCTCCTCTACCTGAAGGTCCCTAGGTTGTTCTAGAGTCTTGACAACATTCCCTTTCCCACTGTAGAACTCTGCCAAGGCTGCTGCAAACGTACTCTTCCCAGAGCCCGGTGACCCCGAAATCAGAATTCCCTCCGCCCGGGCTTCGAGTCGTTTCATGAGTTTCTCATTGAGCTTGTAGTCCTCCAAGGCCAGTTTCACTATGGGACGGATAGCTGAAATCTCCATCTTGTCGGCAAACGGCCTTCTTGCTATTGCAATCCTCAGGTTTCTCAACTGTACTACTACCGCACCTTGTTCTTCAATCTCGATGAACGATCTCCTGTCCTTCTCCGCTGTTTCTAAGATTGCACCCGCAAGAACATCGAGTTCTTCGTAGGTGAGTAGCCGATCAGATAGTTCCACGAGTTCCCAGTTGCCTGGCTCACCTCTCTTGGCTCGAGGAGGATTATTCTCAACCAAGTGTACACTCATGGTATGTGCGTCAAAGAACGCCTCAAGTGTAAGAATCTCCTCTGCGAGGTCCTCATCATCGTCATACCATTCTTCATTCATTCTCGGTCACCAACGCGATTCTGTAGTGTTGCCTGTGCAACTCTGTAGTAGTTGACCTCACCGTTCTGGTCGACCAGAGCGAATACCAACCTCTTCCTCGCAGCTGATGCGGATTCGGTCACCATATCAAGGTCATGAAGCGATATCGGTTCGCCCTCTTTTAAGATGTATATCAACTGGTTGGCTACTGCAGTGCCAGGACGGTCGCCCCGGGCATAGACTCGGAAGTCAATTCCCCCACCGAAACCCTGTCGAACTGCATATCCACGACTTCTCAAGTCTCGAAAGACTAGATACCGCACCCAAAGGTCTGAATCACTTGGATGTAGTTCGTTGATTATATGTCTTGAATCGACAATCTCTCCAGCTGGGGTCTTCACGGTGATTCGTTTGCGTTCAATCAAGTGAAGAAGTTCTACAGGTTCGAGCTCTAATCTGCCATCATCAAGGCGCGTGCCGTAGAACCCCTGTTGAGATATCCGGTCTGCGTCTCCCTTGTCAACATAGCCCTTGCCCCCATCAAAGATACCGTCAGCCGGCTCTTCTTCAGGCTCAGGAATGTCTTCTATGACATCATCATCTTCGAAGTTCTCTGGGCTAAGTAGATCCAGATCATCATCACCATTATCGGACAATTCACTCACGCCTAGAGCTTCACCCCCTTCAGAAGGGTGAAAAAACTTCCGACGCAACATATGATAAGGTCTATAGGCCACTCGACTCTGAGGACTAGTGTGACCGACACAGGCTTTCGCGAGGAACTGGCCGAGTTCATTGCGGGCTCGAAGAAGATTGCTCTCCTAGGAGTAGGCAATGATCTGAGGACTGATGATGGTCTTGGTCTGTTCATAATTGAGGGTCTCAAGGACATTGAGAGTCCTAATCTCATGATTGAGAACGTTGGTTCAGTACCAGAGGCCTTTGCACGGCCCCTTGCAGACTTCGGTGCTGAGAGAGTCATAATGATTGATGCAGCAGACATGCTGAAGCCTCCTGGGCACATCGAACTTGTGACCAAGGAACGTATCGGGGGAATCACGCTCAGCACGCATAGAATGCCACTCTCCATTCTTATGCACCATCTTGAGAATCAGACCGGTGGCATCACGATTCTACTGGCCGTGCAACCAAAGAGCATTCAGTTTGGAGAGGGCCTCACTCCGGAAACACATGATACTGCTCAGAAGATTATTAGCACCCTGAAGACCCTGTTGGTACAACACTTGAGAGGACTGGAAGATGTACAGAACGATTGAATGGCTAGATGACACAAATGAGGTCAGGCTTGTCGATCAGACGAAACTACCCCTTGTCACTTCACATATCGTTACTTCAAGTCATGAACGGATTGCCCGCACAATCAAGATAATGGAGATACGCGGTGCTCCAGCCATTGGCGCTGCTGCAGGAATGGGAATGGCACTCGCAGCCATTGAAAGCAAAGCAAGGACGAAGGATGAACTTCTTGATTCTCTTGAGAAGGCGGCAGTGACTCTGAACACAAGGCCCACTGCAGTGAACCTGACTTGGGCTACAGCGAGAATGCTGGATGTAGCAAGAGGTGCTGAGGGCGATGCTGATACGATAGTACGGAAGCTAATTGATGAGGCAAAAGAGATCGCTGAAGAAGATGTGAGGATGTGTAGGAACATCGGAGAGAACGCTCTAGCCTACATAAAACCTGGATTTACAATTCAGACAATCTGCAATGCTGGCTCTCTAGCAACCGTCCATCTAGGCACTGTCGGTGCAGTGGTTCGAGTCGCTCATGAGAAGTACAATGGTGACATCAAGGTCTATGCCGCAGAAACTCGCCCAAGACAACAGGGTGCACGTCTCACAACCTACGAGTTCATGGAAGACGGTATCGATACTACACTGATTACAGATGGAATGATTGGAACTGTGTTCAAGGAAGGTCGGGTTGACTGTTGTGTGGTTGGCTCAGACAGAACCTTCAGAACTGGTCATGTCACCAACAAGATTGGCACCTACACCATGGCAATCACGGCCAAGTATCACAATATACCCTTCTATGTAGCGATTCCCATGTCGACAATTGACTGGGAAACCGATCCAGAAGAGGTCGTGATTGAGGAGCGAAACCCAAACGAGATTCGTGTTATCAATGGAGAGTACGTCACGGTCCCTGATGCAAAGGTGTACAATCCTGCTTTTGACACCACTCCCCCTGAGCTAATCACCGCAATAATCACAGACAAGGGAGTGGTGGAAAGCCCCAATGAGGAGAAGATGCTTCGCCTACGCGAGTCTTAGTCATTTCCTATGGAAGTGCTTAAGAGGAAAACAGACTCGATGGTGGTTGGGGCGCGTAATCTAGTCCGGGCTCAAAGAGGTAAATCCCTTTGAGAGATTCATAGGGTGCTTGCCTTCGGAGCAAGATGTCCCAGGTTCGAATCCTGGCGCGCCCGCCATCGTTTTACATTGTGGACACACTTCCGCTCTTCTTAAGAGTTTCAACGCTATTATTGGGAGCTTGGTCCTTGCTATATGACTGATTGGACTAAGGTTCTCAAGGGCGACCCGCTCAAATGGTTGACAAGTGCAGACAATCCCCCAGTCCGCTATCAGACACTAATCCATCTTCTTGATTACTCCACCGACCATCCCGATGTCTTAGAAATGCGTGGTCTGATTAGTTCTGATCCGAAGGTGGCCCGTATACTGAGCAAACAGAGCCGCGATGGACATTGGGAATCATCTACAGAACCCTACAAGCCGAAGTACAAGTCATCATACTGGCAAGTCATGATATTAGGTATGTTGGGCTTGGAAAGGTCCAATCTCAATGTTGAAAGAGCTGTAGAACACGTGTTCCAATTTCAACACGAAAAAGGCGGTTTTGCGGAGTATGGAGAGGCGGGCGCGAGAAGGAAATATCAGCGAATGAAGGAGAAGTTGCTGAAGAAGGGGCAGAAACCGCCCACAGAAGATCAGTGGACTCAGGAGAAGGTTCACGACTCACAGCTCACTTGCCTTACTGGGAATGTATGTCTGGCTCTAGTCAGGCTAGGATATGGGTCTGACCGACGTGTCAAGAGGGCCCTGAGGTGGCTTGTGAATGTACAGAACGAGGATGGTGGTTGGCTTTGTCCCTACTGGGGCGCTCACAAAGACGACAGACACGGCTGTTTCATGGGCACAATCACTCCTCTAGATGCATTCTCGGAGATGCCGGCCAATGACAGACCTCCAGATATGATAGATTCACTAGACGCCGGAGTCGAGTTTCTACTTATGCACCGACTGTTCAGAGCAGACCATCATGGATTCAAGGTGATAAACGAGTCTTGGCTTGAGCTGGGGTTCCCCCAGTTCTTCTACGATCTCCTGCGTGGCCTGTCCGTTGTCTGCAAGGCCGGATATGCAGATGATGAACGTATAGATGAAGCTCTGAGGATCCTACTTGACAAGCAACTTGCTGATGGTAGCTGGATTCTCGAGAGTTCACCCATAGGTCGAATGCAGACCAACCTTGAACAGAAGGGAAGGCCAAGCAAATGGGTAACACTTGAAGCTCTTCGAGTGGTGAAGTCAGTCTATGAAACTAGGGGTGCTTTCGAACTAGACCGCCTCTAGATGCGTTTCTATTTCTTTCCCAATTTCTCACTCCAGACTTCCAAGAAATACTCAAGAGAACGGTCGTAAGTTCTCTCAGCATCAGGAGGAAATATACAGCCTGGCAATTCCCGGTGTTTCCAATGGTACTCAAGGCAATCACAACAGTACCCCTTCCTTGAACAACCAGGATAGGTGCATCCACAACGTGCCTTGTTCTTCTCTGCATTACATATGCGGCCAGACATTGTAGTTCACAGTTGTTTCCTTAGAATATAGGTTAAAACCTGTTTGGTCTGGTCGGCAGCCTAATAGAGCCGAATGACCAGGAAGTCAAGGTGAGAGTGTGAGACGAAGTGGCTGAGAGGTTCAAGGCTGTATGTCCACGGGACTGCTACGACACCTGCTTTCTCAGTGTTTCAGTCGACAAGAAAGGCAAGATAACGTCAGTCAAAGGAGATTCCGATCATCCACTAACAATGGGTCTTACTTGCCCGAGGGCTGCTAAAGATGGACATCGGGTCTACAAGAACCGAGTACTACATCCTCACATTCGAGAGTCGCTCGAATCAGACCAGCCCATGGCTAAGACGTCTTGGACTCATGCCCTTAATCGAGTGGCTGAGAATCTTAGAGAAGTGATTTCCAGCCATGGAGGAGAGTCAGTGCTACTCTTGGACTACTTGGGCAGTACCGGATTACTGACATGGTACTATCCAAGACGACTATGGAATGCAATCGGTGCCACTAGAACCGACTACGGTATTTGTGCGAAATCCGGTCATGACGCTTTGTCACTGCACTATGGACTAGACTACGGCATAGTACCTGAGGACCTACTGAGTCAGAAGCTCATTGTCTACTGGGGTTTCAATGGAGCAGTAAGTTCACCTCATACATGGAACCTCTCACTGAAGGCCAGGCGCGAGAATGGAGCTCTAATCGTAGCTGTAGATCCTAGGAGGACTAAGACTGCGGAGAATGCCGACATCTGGCTGAATCCACGCCCAGGCACAGATGTTGCTCTGGCCTACGGAATCGCCAAGTACATCATAGAGGAGAACTACATAGATTCTGCCTTCATTCAGAGGTGGACCACTGGTTTCGACCAGTTCAAGAAAGAGGCCTTGAATTGGGACCTTGGTAGAGTCGAAGAGGTGACTGGTGTCAAAGGAGCCGCTATTGAGAAGTTAGGCCAGGCGTACGGCACGTTCAAACCGAGTGCCACGATGATAGGCGTGGGATTTCAGAAGTCCCTTCAAGGTGCTGAGTCAGTCAGATCAGTCGCACTCTTGACTACCCTACTAGGGCTGCATCGTGGTTTCTTCTATAGCAGCGACTATGGTCGTCTAGTCAACATGTCCTACCTGACAGGTGAGCAATTCACCAGTTTGAGTCCCAAGGTAGTCAACCAAGTGACTGTTGGGGAGCTTGTGAAGCGTGGAGCTTTCAAGTTCATCTACATCTATAACATGAATCCTGCACTGACTCTGCCTGGTCAGAAGGCCCTCAGAGAGGGTCTTCAGAGGGACGATGTGTTCGTTGTTGTTCATGACACTCACTGGACAGAAACCGCCGACTTTGCAGATGTCGTTCTACCTGCAGCCACGTATCTAGAGAAAGACGATCTCGCCATTGCCTGGTCTCATAATCATGTCATGATATCAAGAAGGGTCATTGAGCCCCAAGGAGAAAGCAGGGATGAGGTCTGGGTAATGCAGGAAGTTGCCAGGAGGATGAGTCTTCAAGAAGAGTGGCTCTATGAATCACCATGGAAGGCCATTGAGGAAGCGTTAGATGGAGCACTGATGACGGGCACTTGCGAAGATTTGCTTGAGGGGAAGTCGCTACTCCTGAGGTATCGCCCCAGGACAGAGTATCAAACACCAAGTGGACGAGTGGAACTCTACTCTACAGTGGCAGAAGCTCAGGGGTTCAGCCCAATTCCAGTCCAGATTCTCATGGAAGTTTGCAAAGGCGAGTTCATTCTACTCAACAGCGCAACGACCAAGTACAGTCACACACAGTTTCAGGAGGTCTATGGGGCGATTCCGACTATCGTACACGTCAATTCGAACGACGCAGAACAACATGAAATCAAGGATGGAAATGTACTCAGGCTCTACAATGAGCAAGGGGAACTTCATCTCAATGCCATAGTGACCGACTCTGTACCAAAGGGAGTCTTGTGGTGCCCCAGTCTGGGTGTTGACCTTCGAGGTGAGCCGCAGAACGCTATTACCTCTAATGTACCTCAGAGTCTAGGTGATGGTTCAACGTACAACAGTACCCACGTCAGAATTGAACGCAAGCAGAATCACAGTTCTTCCGATTGGAGATGACTCAGAAGCCCTTCTTTTTCCTTCAATTATTCTCATTGGATCTCAGAGTCCAGAATATGCCTGATCGAATCTAATGCCTCCCGGACTCCCACACTTCTCCCGTCATCAACCACGTTTGGATAGTGTTTTGAATAGTGCTCTAGGCACCGACCCAAGGCCATCACAAAGACATCAAGCGAACTAGGCCGTTCACCATTCTCGACAAGATGGTCAAGCGTCTGCCGTGTGGCCCTTGATATTGTCCTTCTGATGGAGTTCCATTCAGTGGGTATGGCTTCTTCAGTCCTTTTTCGACACACGATGATCATGTCATAGATAATGTTCGACATGTCGTAAAGATGAGTCGAGGCCTTCATCTCACTCCTGACCGGATGGATTGTCGTGACGTAGAATCCCGAGTCTAGTATCGCTTGCAATACAGCAGCCCAAGCCTCTTCCTTTTTATGATGAAACGTGAAGACCAAGATGCCATCGTCCTTCAGGACCCTACTTGCCTCTGAGAATATATCTTTGAGGCTTTTGAGAAACTCTTGCTCGCCCTTCTTCTGAACCCGGTTCTCAATCACTTCCTCTTTCCAAGGCACAAGCTCTCGCGCGAAGTGTTCGTACCGTTCTTTTAGGGCAATCCTCAGCCAGACATAGAAGAAATTCGAGAGCTCTGAGTACATCACATTACCATAGTATGGTGGGTCTGTGATGACTGCGTCTGCAACCCTGTCAGGAACAGAGATATGATCTGAAGATCCACACTGTAACAGAACCCTTCTCTCATCCCCTAGCTTCTCATAGTCCTGTGCCAATGTGGCAGCGACGGGAAATCCGGAGGGAACTTTGGTCATGGAGTTGTCTTCAACCAACCTTTCGAATGGACTCCTGCAATACTCCTTTCCCTCAATGGCCAAGTTCAGAAATGCTGTGAATGCTCCTCTTCCTCTTGGAGTGTCATAGCAATTGGCTTCTACCGGCGCCATTGAGGGAGAAAATGAATGAGTCCGAAAGATGTCAGTGATGAAGCCCCGAGTTGCATTGTACTTGGCAAACATGTTGTTGTACTTCAGACTGTTCGAGAATGCGAGTATGAGGAACTCCTTGAGATTCCAATCCTCAATCTTGAGAATCCAACGGTAGATCTTGCCCAGGTTCAAGAGTTGGCGGGCATTAAACATGTCCCGGAATCTCACATAACCATGATTTAGGGTACGTCTAGTTTCAATTCCAATTGGTATCTGCGTGTCCGGAATCGGTAGACTCGTTTCCATTCTCTCGAACTCCATCTCGGCCAATGCCAGAAGCTCGAGGTCTCTAGAATCTGGAGCCTTGTATCCACGTCCGTTCTTAAGATGAGGACTACGATTCTTCTCACAGGCTCTACAATGAAACTCTACGGCATACATCAGTTCCTTAGGACGTCCATTCTCTTTGATATAGTCGACAATCTTGTGTGATTTGCATCCTCTCCTGCTGCAGTTATATTCACGTCCATTCGTAAATGACGTACCCTGGGGAACGAATATGTGGTCACAATTACTGCATTTTGCTTCATTTCTAGAGCTTTTTGTGTGAAAAACGCTCCAACAGTTCGGACATATTACGAAATCGCCCTGTTTTGAGGGATCTTTGGCCAAAATGAAATTGCGCATTAGCGGAATCTCTCTTGCGCATTCGTAACAGGTCACTTTCTTGTAGTAGAAGTAGTAAATCCCCTCGGCATCTTTTCCACAGTAAGGGCAGGTTGTCCGGTAGTATTGTCTGAGTTCGAACCCCATTTCATTCTCCATTCTGGCGAGGGCGTTTCGTAGCAAGTCTGGATTGATATCCTCAATCTCTTTCTTGACAATGAACCAAGCCACGGGGTTGAGATCGCCAGCTATCACCTTACAACCAAATCTGAGGGCCTCAATCACTGTTGTACCTCCCCCCATCATTGGATCCAGGACTACCTTATCCGAGAAATCAACTACATTTGGATACTGTTCCCAGAGGGTGCTGGCTTTCTTGTCATCTGCAAGGGAATACAAGAGTATGCTCCGGAATACCGAACCTAGTCTTCGAGCCCACCACTTGTGCATGACATATACCGGTCTATAGTGCCGCCTGCCAAAACCTGTTGATTCCTTTTCTGCAATCTTGTTGACTTCGGAAACAGGAAAGGTAATCTCTATCGACCGCTTTGTCAGAGTGGGGCCTCCTCAGACTGGGGTGCGTCCGTAGTGAACATCAAGTCCTTTCAATATTCCGTGAGGAGTCCTGACTACTGAATAGCCTGTGGATGACTCCAGAGTGCGATAGTAACATCTGGTTGGAAAGGGGGTGGAACGCAGAAGTTACTTGCAGTTGATGTTCACTCAGCACAAATGAGAAACAGGTCAAGAGATGCGTCCCGAACCCTGAGTATACACAGCTACAATAGAGCAATCCTTTTAACGAATCTGACTAGGACAGGTGTCGAATCGGAGCGTAGCTCAATCAGGTAGTCTGATGTTCATACGTGCATCAGGCCTCAAGCAATGGACTGTAGAGAGCTGCCAAATCGGATGGCGTTCACAGCTATCCATCGGCTGCCGGTTCAAATCCGGCCGCTCCGACCACTCTTCTTTCCAACTAATACATCAAACAGCAAGCCAGAAAAGGGAAGGAGAAGAAACAGTCCTGGTGAGCCCGCCTATTGAAGGCGATTGCTGTTACCCTTCCGTTGGTGAATCTCGTAGCTGTTCCGATATATGTCGCCACTAGATTTGTCATCAAGAATCGTGCAACGCGCACAACTGGCTGTCTTGCAGCTTTCGTGGTCTATGTGCTACTAACAGTGGGCTTCTTCGACCCGAGTGCGTACCTACTTCCGGGCACAACGGAGTTACTCATCCTGATTGGATTGGTGATGCTTGCCGATATTGGTCTACAAGTCCACTCTCTGGATAGAACGAAATGATACAAAAGAAAGTCAGGAATCAGTCCCGACCGTTCTTTCTGAACAGGCTCCGAACGAAAGCATGGTCGTCTTTCAGAATCTTAGGGAATGAAGGGAGTTATCTATGTCAGAGTACCAAGAAACACCGAAGACACAATGAGAATGACATTGAAAGCTCACCATCCCTTCTCTCTCTATTCTACAGTGAAATCACACGGCTGGTGGCAGCTGGCTCCTTTCTCATTTGAAGAAACCCCTCCAGTACTCAGCTACACTCTACAGCTGGTTTCAGGTAGGGCCGTGCGATTGAGTATCAGTGAAACGACCGACGGGGTTCGTGTTGAAACAGAAGATAGTATGACCTTGGAAGAGAAGAAAGGAGTGAAGGAAACCCTCACTTGGATGCTTGGACTAGACTTGGACTTCTCGTCCTTCTACACGTTGGCGCACAACGAGCCGAAACTGGCACGGATGGAGGAGAAGGCCCAGGGCCGGGTGCTTCGGTCTCCCACGCTCTTCGAAGACGCCATCAAGACAATACTGACAACAAACACCTTGTGGGCTGCCACAATACGTATGAATGAGAACCTGATACAACAATTCGGCAAGCCCCTGGAAGAGGATACTTCTCGTAGAGCATTCCCAACACCCAAGCGACTCTCAGAAACTAGTGAAGCCATCCTACGAGAGAAGACGCGACTTGGATATCGTGCTCCCTATGTGTTGAAACTGGCAGAGTCGGTCACATCGGGCGAGATTGATTTGGAGTCTTTCAAGTACTCGAATCTCCCCACAGAACAGCTGCGTAAGAGACTACTTGGGATCAAAGGCGTGGGTGACTATGCAGCAGCGAATTTGCTAATCATTCTGGGACGTTACGACTATCTTCCTGTTGATTCTTGGGCACTGAAAGTGGTTTCACATGAATGGCACGACGGTGTTCAAATCGGAAGGAAGGAGGTGCAAGACGCCTTCGAAAAGTGGGGGGACTGGAAGGGATTAGCCTACTGGTTCTGGGATTGGTCGTAT